>JANMKS010000302.1:0-1771 GCA_031372155.1 Sphingomonas sp. | reverse complement strand
GTCGAAGCGATCACGGCAGCGGCGACCGTCCTCGCCACGGGCGGCGCGGGGCGGACCTATCTCTATTCAACCGCCCCGCGCGGCGCGACCGGCGACGGCATCGCGATGGCTTGGCGGGCCGGAGCGCGCGTATCGAACATGGAGTTCATGCAATTCCACCCGACTTGCCTCTACAATCTCGAGGTCAAGAACTTCCTGATTACCGAAGCCGTGCGCGGCGAAGGCGGGCAGTTGAAGATCCCGAGCGGGCCGGAGGCCGGACGCCGCTTCATGCCCGATTTCGACCGACGCGAGGAACTTGCCCCCAGGGATATCGTCGCCCGTGCGATCGATCACGAGATCAAGCGGCTCGGCCTCGATTACGTCCACCTCGACATCAGTCACAAGCCCGCCGAATTCGTAAAGCACCACTTCCCGACCATTCACGCCAAGTTGCTGACGCTTGGTATCGACATCACCACGCAACCCATTCCTGTGGTACCGGCGCAGCACTATACGTGCGGCGGTGTCCTTATCGATCTCGACGCGCGTACCGATCTGCCCGGGCTTTATGCCGCGGGCGAGGTAAGCCAGTCGGGGCTGCACGGCGCGAACCGCCTCGCCTCGAACTCGCTGCTCGAGTGTTTTGTCTTTGGCGAAGCGGCCGCAAGGCATATCCTTGCCAATCCCGGCGAAGCGCCGCCGGCGGTCCGGGCCTGGGACGAAAGCCGCGTGACCGATTCCGACGAAGAGGTTGTGGTCCAGCACAACTGGCGCGAGATCCGGCGTTTCATGTGGGACTTTGTCGGCATCGTCCGGACGACAAAACGTCTCGAACGCGCAAGCCACCGCATTGCGCTGCTGCGGCGCGAAGTTGCCGAATATTACGGCAACTTTCGTGTGACGCCTGACCTTATCGAACTGCGTAATTTAGTCGAGGTCGCCGATTTGATCGTCCGAAGCGCGCTTTCGCGGCATGAAAGTCGCGGCTTGCACTATACGACCGACTATCCCGAAACACTGCCACAGGCGGTCGACACCATTCTCGTGCCGCCGGGCAATTGCTAAAACGGCGTCTCGGCCTTATTTCGGGGGCATGGCCGCGACGGTGCGTCGCATGCAGGAAGCAGTGCAAGTTAATGAAAAGACGTGGAATGAAGACGTTTGGCTTGTGGGTCGGCAGTTTTGGCGCGGCGCTGCCCGGGGTCGCGCTGGGACAGGTTGCTGTCGTGCCGACAGTGCCTCAGGCGGTCGCTCCGCAGGCCGTGCCATTACCGATACCGCTGCTGCCGACACCCGTTCCGCTGCCGCAGTTGAACCCCGAACAGTCTGCCTGGCTCATCGACTGGCTGCGCGCCGACGCGGGGCAAGGGCTCGGCACAAGTCCCGTCACTGCTGCGGCGAGCGATAACGACGCATTGGTTCGGGCGGCACTCGATCATGCGCGCGCGCTCCACTCGGGGCGGATCGAAACGGCGGATTTCCTGACGATCTGGGCGCTGCGTCCCGAACCCTATGATCCGCTGCCTTCCTTTACCGATGCACTCGCCAACGATCGCCTTGATCGCTGGGCCGCGTCGCTGACGCCGCGCTATGCGGGTTATGAGGGGCTGCGAAAGGGCTTGGCCAATTACGAGCGTATTGCCGCCTCGGGCGGGTGGCCGGTCCTGACCGCGAAATCGCCTGCGAACCTTATTCGTGCCCGGCTGGCAGTCGAGGACAAGGGCGTCGTTGCGTCAACCAGGCTCGTCGACGCAATCCAGTCGGCGCAGCGTCGCTACGGCTTGAATCC
>JANMKS010000205.1:0-3671 GCA_031372155.1 Sphingomonas sp. | reverse complement strand
GCCATCGGTGCCCTCAGGGACCATGATCTTGCCAATCGACCCTTCGTCGACCGCTTCGAATTCCATCGTCGCCTTGTCGGTCTCGATCTCCGCCAGGATGTCGCCCGATTTGACCGTATCGCCTTCCTTGACCAGCCATTTAGCAAGCGTGCCTTCCTCCATCGTCGGAGAGAGCGCAGGCATCTTGATTTCGATTGCCATCAATATTGCTCCACCAGCACGTCGGTATATAATTCGCCAAGATCGGGCTCAGGCGACTGTTCTGCGAAGTCGGCGGCTTCGGCAATGATGGCGCGGATGTCCTTGTCGATCTTTTTCAGGTCGTCGTCGGTGACGCCCGCCGCCTCCAGTTCTTTCTTGAGTCCTTCGATCGGGTCCGATTTGTCGCGCATGGCCTGAACTTCGTCGCGCGACCGGTATTTCGCCGGATCGGACATCGAATGGCCACGATAGCGATAGGTCTTCAGTTCAAGGATGATTGGTCCGTTGCCGCCGCGCGTCCACTCGAGCGCAGTCTCTGCCGCGCCGCGCACCGCAAGGACGTCCATGCCGTCGACCTGTATTCCGGGGATGAGGAAACTGTCGCCACGCCGGTAAAGATGCGTCTCCGCACTCGACCGCGCAACGCTCGTGCCCATTGCATATTGATTATTTTCAATGGCATAGATCACCGGCAATTTCCACAGCTCGGCCATGTTGAAGCTCTCGTACACCTGCCCCTGGTTCGACGCACCGTCGCCGAAATAGGTCAGGCAGATGCCGCCGTCGCCCTTGTACTTGTGCCCGAACGCCAGGCCTGTGCCGAGCGACACCTGTGCCCCGACGATGCCGTGCCCGCCGTAAAAGCCATGTTCGACCGAGAACATGTGCATCGACCCGCCTTTGCCCTTCGATATGCCCGCGGCCCTTCCCGTCAATTCGGCCATGACGACCCGCGGGGGAATGTTGCACAACAGCATGTGCCCGTGGTCGCGATAGCCCGTGATGACCGAATCAAGCCCGATATTCAGCGCCGACTGCAGCCCGACCGCAACTGCCTCCTGCCCGATGTACAGGTGGCAAAAGCCGCCGATCAGTCCGAGGCCATAGAGCTGCCCGGCCTTTTCCTCGAACCGGCGGATCAGCAGCATCTGTCGATAGAATTCGAGCATTTGCTCCTTGGACGCGACGTACTTCCCGGGCTGGGTCGGACGAACTTTGTCGGGAGTGGATTTCGCGGGCGCTTTGGCCAAAGGTCAGGCCTTTCGGATGGGGCGGTAAGAGCCGCCGCTATAAGCACCCCGCGATTGACCGCGCAACCGCGAACGCTAGGGAATCTAGCGCAGCGGAACGATCACCTCGTCTGGGTGAGCGACGCCGAGGTCACGGCGGACGAGTTCATCGACCATGTCGGGATTGGCGTGGCGCGGGTCGAGCAATGCGACCCGGTTGGCCATAACGGCACGCTCGTGCTCAGCCTTGGCAAGGTCGGCGCGGCGCACCTCGATCTGCTTGGAGTATTCGCCCCAGGCCAGAACGCCATTCGACCCGAACAAAGCATAGCCTCCAAAAAATGCCACGATCAGCACGGCGAGAGCCGGCATTGCCGCCGTCCGCACACTGTTCCAGACATTTTTACGCGATTTCGCCACGAACCCCTTGAATCACGGGTGATTCGTCGGGTCAACCGTGAAAGCGCGCGAAGATGCCCTTTCCGGCATATTTTGCGACCGAACCCAGTTCTTCCTCGATCCTGATCAGCTGATTGTACTTTGCGAGCCGGTCCGACCGCGCCAGCGAACCCGTCTTTATCTGTCCGCAATTGGTCGCGACAGCCAGATCGGCGATGGTTGCGTCCTCGGTTTCGCCTGACCGATGCGACATGACTGCGCTGTATCCGCCCCTTTGCGCCATCGATACCGCGTCCAGCGTCTCGGTCAGCGTGCCGATCTGATTTACTTTCACAAGCAATGAGTTGGCGAGCCCCTTCGCCATACCGTCCGAAAGCCGGCTCACATTTGTCACGAACAGATCGTCGCCGACGAGTTGAACCTTGTCGCCGAGCAGGTCGGTCAGAGCCTTCCAGCCCTCGAAGTCATCCTCGCTCATTCCATCTTCGATCGACGCGATGGGATATTTTGCTGCAAGTTCGGCAAGATACGCCGCATTCTCCTGCGGCGTCAGGACACGACCTTCGCCGTCGAGATGATACGCCCCATCGCGGAAATATTCGGTCGCCGCACAATCAAGCGCAAGCATGACGTCCTCGCCCGGCCGATACCCCGCCGCCTCCACCGATTGCATGATAAAGTCGAGCGCATCGGACGGGGACGCGAGATTCGGCGCAAAGCCACCCTCGTCACCGACGGCAGTTGCCAGTCCCTTGTCGTGCAGCTTCTTTTTCAGGGTATGAAATATTTCCGCGCCCATCCTGACGGCATCGAACAAGGTGTCCGCCCCCACCGGCATCACCATGAATTCCTGAAAGTCGATGGGATTGTCCGCGTGCATTCCGCCGTTGATGATGTTCATCATGGGCACCGGCAGCACGTTCGCGCCGACCCCGCCGACATACCGGTAAAGCGGCAGGCCGCGTGCATCGGCCGCGGCCTTCGCAACGGCAAGGCTGACGCCGAGAATCGCATTTGCCCCCAGCCTCGCCTTGTTGGGCGTGCCGTCGAGCGCGATCATCGCCGCGTCGATCTCGCCCTGCTCTTCGGCATCCATGCCGGTCACGGCACCGGCAATCTCATCGTTCACTGCGGCAACCGCCTTGCCGACACCTTTGCCAAGCCAGTCGCTTCCGCCGTCGCGCAGTTCGACTGCCTCGTACGCACCGGTCGAAGCACCGGAGGGCACCGCCGCGCGTCCGAAACTTCCGTCCTCGAGCAGGACATCGACCTCCACAGTTGGATTACCGCGGCTGTCGACGATGGTGCGCGCATGAACGTCGAGGATTTCGGTCATCGGGAAACTCACAAAATTGGTGATAGGCGACGCGCGCGCCACTATCGAACGGCACGCGTTTGTGCAAATAACGGGGGCGTAACGATGGAACCTCCCGCACCTGTTGCCGGTTAGCGCAGTCATCGCATGAAACGTGAAAGAAGGATCCGATCAATGGCCGAATCGACCAGCACGCCGAAAGCCCCGCGCAAGAACACCGCCACCGCGAGCGACATCGACGTCGGCTCGGGAAATGGGAGCAGCACCGCGTCGCAATCGACGATCGACAAGATCAAGGACCAGGCGGCTTCATTTGCTTCCGAAGCCGGCGACGCCGCACGCAAGGCCGCGACGACCGGTAAGGACAAGGCCGTCGAAGCGCTGGGCGGTGTGACCCGCATGGCCGACGACGCCGCCAAAGCAGTCGAAGATCAGTTCGGTCCGACGTACGGCGAGTATGCCCGCAAGGCATCGTCGGGCGTATCGAACTTCGCGAATGCGCTTCAGTCAAAGGACATCGACGACCTGATCGAGGACACCAAGGCGTTCGTCCGCAAGAGCCCTGTGGTCGCGATCGGTGCCGCCGCAGCCGTTGGTTTTCTCCTTACGCGCCTGGTGAAAGTGGGCAGTGGCACTGATCGAGCCTGAGCCTGCCGTCCCGGGGATGAGCAGCTCCGAGGGGGGCGCAAGTGCAACCGGAGCGGACGAAGATTTGCGCCCCACAATCGGCGAGTTGTTCACACGCC
>JANMKS010000181.1:0-3298 GCA_031372155.1 Sphingomonas sp. | reverse complement strand
TCGTGGCACCGAAGTTCGGCGCGAGCCCGTCGATGACCAGCGCCAGGACATAAACGACACCCAGCGTCATCGCATAGGAGACCACTGCCGTGATCAATGCTCCGAGGACAGTCGGTCGATAGACGATACCGAACGCCCCATACCCGAAAACCAGGCTGCCGATCAGGGCGGCGACCGGCCCAATCGCAGCCAGCGGGATGACCCACGATCGATAGATGTCTGCGACCGTTTCGTGTCTTGCAGCGATATTCGGCCATTCGTCCTTTGGTCGCAACAGAATCGCTTTGATGCGCTCGACCAGCGCGTTGCCTGCCGGTGCGGGTCCCAGATCGCTCATTGCATTTCCCCCTTGAATGCCCGGCAACGATGTTGTCGGGAACAGGCGGGAAACACAAGGTCGAGCGTTATTTCTCCACGCCCCGTGCCTTGCCCCAACTGCGCGCCACGGTGTAGCCGAGGTACCCGGTGCCGAACAGCGCCCACATCGGTTCGGGAATACCGCTCAGATACGCATTCATCCCCTCGGCAATCCCCTTGGCCATTTCGGGCCGTACGGCCGCGATCAGGCCCATCGGAATCGCCCACAGGATCATTGCATACATGACATAGAGGAAGCTTGGTCGGGCACGGCTGGTCCAGGGATCGGTGGACTGAGCTTCCGCGACGATTGCGGTCATCTGCGTCTTGACCGCTTCCATCTCCTGACTGCCCTGCAAACGCAGCAGCTCAAGCTTCGCTGCGTCACGTGCGCGCGGGTCGGGGATGATCTTGTCGATAAGGCCCGCAATGGGGCCGATGATCGCGTCTAGAATTGCCATGCCGTGTCTCCTGGAATTGGTTGCGGGCTTCGCTCAGCCAAGCCGATTGGCGAGCCAGCCATAGAGGAACGCTTCGTTAGCCGGTCGTCGCTCGGCCAGGTGAAGGTACCGCTCGCCCTGCAACGCCTCGATTGCTTTCAGCAGGACACCTTCGCCATGCGGCGCGCGCCTATCCAGATAGGCTGCAAGTGCCGCTATCGTGGCATCGTCGATCCTGACGCCGGGTACGATGTCATCATAATCCCGAGCGCCCCGGTTCAGCGCGTTCAGCGCGCGGTGAAGGAACGACACCGCGACCGCCGGACCCATGTTGACGCCGGTGTCGAACAGTTCGGCGGCGATCGTGGGTGCGAGCTCTGCAACCCGGTTGAAGCCTGGTCGCAACCAGTAAATTCGCTCGTAGATCGTGATCGCACCTTCACGCGGAAACGCGCGCATGTCTCCGCGATAGCCGTGGGCGCGGGCGACCGCTTCGGTGATCCCCCACCGCGTTGCACCGCCGCGGTCTGCCGGGTGATTCGAATACCCCCCCTCGCGACCGATCAAGTCCTCGATCAGCGTTCCGATCTCCATATCGCGCTCCTCTGTGACGAGTTGCATGGATAACCAAAACGGTTAGATGTAGGACAGTGCTAATCGCATCGGAGAAATGCTCGGCAGCCGACTCAAAGTCGTTCACTCTTTTGCATGATTGGTCGGGACGACAGGATTCGAACCTGCGACCCCCACACCCCCAGTGTGATGCGCTACCAGGCTGCGCTACGTCCCGACCGAAGTTGGGGCGTTTACGAGCAACGGCTTCGGCGCGCAACCGCCATCGGCTCAGCGTTCGATCAAGACCCGCACGGTATCGCCGTCATACGCCTTCACGCTCGAGGAGACCACCTTTGCCGCGGCCAGTGCGGCGTTGAATGCAGCCATGTGCGGCGCGGTGAAGTGCGCGGCAAGTGCGGCATTGTCGCGCCAGCGTTCGGCGATGTGCAGCACGTCCGGGTCGAGCACGTCGCGCGCAAACGCATAATGCTCGCATCCGTCCTCGGCTCTCGTGGCCTTGAGCTGTCCCTCCATCGCTTCTTGCAATCCGTCGAGTCCGCCGGGCGCAAACTGCGCAATCCCCATTACGATGATCATTCTACTCTCCTCAAACGTCGATCAGTTTCTTCACGGTACCGTCCGGATGATAAATGCGAACGGTGCCGCGGAGCACGCGCGTGCGTCGCATGGCCAGCTGAAACTCGACGACGTGGTCGCTGACCAGATGCGCACCCAGCGCGCCCTGGTCTCGCCATCGCTCGGACACGTGGAGAAGGTCTGGGTCGGCGATATCGGCGGCAAGCGCATAATGCTCGCATCCTGCTTCGGCGCGTGTTGCCGGTACCATCGCCTCGATCGCAGACCACAACCGTTCGACTCCCCCGTCGGTCAGCTTCAGCGTTCCCATCACCACGATCATCGGTGCCTTGCCGCCTTCTCACATGTTGCACCGCCTCGGGCGCTCTGATACTCGCGCGCCCTTCACTGGCCGAAAAAGAGCCCCATGTTCATATCTCCTGCCTATGCGCAAGTCGCCGGATCCGCCTCGGGCGGCAGCGGTGCCTTTCTGGTCCAGATGGTCCCGTTGATCCTCATCTTCGTAATCTTTTATTTTCTCATGATCCGTCCACAGCAAACCGCGATGAAGCGTCACAAGGAAAAGATCGCTGCCGTCAAGAAGGGCGATAGCGTCGTTACCGGCGGTGGTCTGATCGGCAAGATCACGCGCGTGGAGGACGATCAGGTCGAGGTAGAGATCGCCACGGGCGTGAAGGTCAAGGTTGTGAAGGGAACGCTCAGCGATGTGACGCCCTTTGGCAGCGCAAAGCCGGCGAACGACTGAACATGCTTGATTTCCCCCGCTGGAAAGTCTGGTCGGTCCTGCTTGTCACCATTGTCGGCATCGCCTTTTCGATCCCGAATTTCTTTCCGAAATCGGGCGTTGCCAACTGGCCGGCGTTCTTGCCGACCGCGCGCTTCAACTACGGACTCGATCTTGCCGGCGGCGTGCACTTGCTGTTCGAGGCCGACACGACCGACGTCGCCAAACAGAAGGTGGCAACGATGGAGGAGTCGTTGCGGACCGAATACCGCCGCGCGACGCCTCGCATCGAAATCGGTGACATTTCGACAACCGGGGGATCGCTCAGCTTCCTCGTCCGCGACATCACGCAACTCGATGCAGC
This sequence comes from Sphingomonas sp., assembly GCA_031372155.1. Classification (GTDB taxonomy): domain Bacteria; phylum Pseudomonadota; class Alphaproteobacteria; order Sphingomonadales; family Sphingomonadaceae; genus Sphingomonas_O. The sequence continues at coordinate 261 of JANMKS010000181.1, read as the reverse complement.
GGTCGACAAGGCGCGGGGGCTGACGAACCCGATCGGCGTCACGGGTCAGCGCGACTGGGACGTGGCGGTGCGCGATGCCACGCGCGTCGTCATGACGCCCACGGCGGCTGGCCTCGACAAGGCACTGACCGACGCCATGGATACTGCCCGCGAAGTCGTCGCCCGCCGCATCGATCCCAATGGCACGAGCGAAGCGACCATCGTGCGCCAGGGCGACAACCGGATTCTCGTTCAGGTGCCCGGACTGCAAAATCCCGACGG
>JANMKS010000250.1:0-13137 GCA_031372155.1 Sphingomonas sp. | reverse complement strand
AGCGCCGTCAACGCGCCGGGCTGGGCAAGCTTGTTGTCGCGGTACAGGTCGCACAGATAGGATTTGTGCCATTTGGCAGGCAGGTTCGTGGTGTCACCATTCCAGTGAAGCAGGTCGAAGGCGGGGTATTCTTTCCCCAGCAGATAGTTGCTTACCACTGTGTTCCAGATCAGGTCCTTGCCGCGCAGCATGTTGAAAGTCAGCGCAAGGTAACGCCCGTCGAGAAAACCGTCAGCGGAGAGTTGATCGATCAAGGCAAGGCTCGCGTCATCGATGAAGTTGAGCAGCTCGCCGGCCTCTGAAAAATCGACTTGCGCGGTAAAGAAGGTCGCGGATTTCACCTTCTTTGCCTTGCCCTTTGCCGCCAGCACCGCGAGCGTTGCCGCAAGCGTCGTTCCCGCCACGCAATAGCCGATGGTATGCACCGACTTCACGTCGAGCAGGTCGCGAATCGTATCGATCGCCTCAATCTGGGCTGCGATGTAATCGTCCCACACGACATCCTTCATCGTCGCATCGGCCGACTTCCAGCTGACCATGAAGACGCTCAGACCCTCGCCGACCGCCCAGCGAATAAAGCTCTTTTCCGGGCTGAGATCGAGAATGTAAAAGCGGTTGATCCAGGGCGGAAAGATGACAAGCGGCGTCTTCGCGACCGTCGGCGTCGTTGGCGCGTATTGAATCAGCTGGAACAGCGGGGTTTCGTAAATGACCTTGCCGGGCGTCGTGGCAATGTTGCGCCCAACCTCGAACGCGGCGGCGGCCGTGTGAGTCAATTGACCCTTCTGCATGTCAGTCATCAGATTGCGAAAGCCGACGGCCAGGCTTTCTCCGTTGGTGTCCAGCGCCTTGTTGAGCGCGACCGGGTTGGTCAAAGGCGAATTGGCAGGTGACATCGCCTCGACCAGCATCCGCATAGCGAATGCCATCCTGGCCTTTTGGTCCTCATCGACCGGCGCAGCCTCGACCGCCGCCATCATCGCCTGCGACATCACGGCATAACCCTGGCGCACCAGGTCGAATACGGGATGTTCCCATTCCGGCCCCGCAAAGCGCTTGTCCTTCGGATCGACCTTGTCGCGACCCGCCGCTGCGATAGGAGCGAGCATCTGTCCCCAGGTGTCGAGAATGGCGCGAACGCCCGCAGCAGGGTCGGTCGCGACAGGGAAAACAGGGTCGGGTTGATCAGCCATTCGCGAGTCCTCTTGGCCCATTCGTAGCGGATTCCCGCTTTCGCGCGAATGCGGTATAGCAGCAACTTACCCGACGCACGAAGGATCGAGATGTCCGACGAATTCTACCGCATGAAGCGCCTGCCGCCATACGTCATCGCCGAAGTCAACGCGATGCGGGCAGCGGCACGTGCGGGCGGGGAGGACATCATCGATCTGGGCATGGGCAACCCCGACCTGCCCCCGCCGCCGCACGTCATCGAAAAACTGTGCGAGGTTGCCCGCAAGCCCGACGCCCACGGCTACTCGGCTTCTCGCGGCATCCCCGGCCTCCGCAAGGCGCAGGCGGGCTACTACCACCGGCGCTTCGGAGTCGAGGTCGACGCCGAGAGCGAAGTCGTCGTCACGATGGGTTCCAAGGAGGGGTTGGCGAGCCTTGCGACCGCGATCACGGCGCCGGGCGACGTCGTGCTCGCGCCCAACCCGAGCTACCCCATCCACACCTTCGGCTTCATCATCGCAGGTGCCACCATCCGCAGCGTGCCAACAACGCCCGACGACGCCTATTTCGCGAGCCTCGAACGTGCGATGCAATATACGGTGCCACGCCCGAGCGTTTTGGTTGTGAATTATCCTTCGAACCCGACGGCGGAGACCGTCGACCTCGGCTTTTACGAGCGCCTCGTCGCCTGGGCGCGAGACGCCGGTGTATGGATCATAAGCGACCTCGCCTATTCCGAGTTGTATTACGACGGCAATCCGACGGTTTCGATCCTACAGGTCAAGGGGGCGAAAGACGTCGCCATCGAATTCACCTCGTTGTCCAAGACATATTCGATGGCGGGGTGGCGGATCGGCTTTGCTGTTGGCAACGCGAAGCTGATTGCGGCCATGACGCGCGTAAAATCCTATCTCGATTATGGCGCGTTCACGCCCATTCAGGCGGCTGCCTGTGCCGCCTTGAACGGGCCGCAGGATATCGTCGCCGCCAACCGCGAACTGTACCACAAACGGCGCGACGTGCTCGTCGACAGCTTTGGTCGCGCCGGATGGGAGATCCCCGCGCCGCGCGCCAGCATGTTCGCCTGGGCACCATTGCCACCTGCCGTCGCGCATCTCGGCAGCCTCGAATTTTCAAAGCAGTTGCTCACCCATGCCGGCGTCGCAGTGGCGCCAGGCGTCGGCTATGGCGAGGACGGCGAGGGGTTTGTCCGCATCGCACTCGTGGAAAACGAACAGCGCATTCGCCAGGCTGCGCGCAATGTGAAACGCTATTTGCAAAGCATGGGCGTCAACGTCGGGGCGAAGACCGGCTGATCATTCCTCCGCAACCGCGTCGTCGTCAGAATCGACGACGTCATGGTCGTCGACCTCGGCTTCAAGCTCTTCCTCGATCGCTTCAACGATCAGGTCGAGCTGTTCGTAGCTCGCCTCGAGCTCGAGCGTGGAGCCGCTGTCGTCCTCGATGCTCAGCAGAAAACTTTCGTCGAGCGCTTTCGTGATGGTGAAGCGCGAGAGGCTGGCCGCCATTGTAATATCTCCTATGACAAGGGTCCGCCCGCGAGAACGTCGCGCTTCGCCAAAGGTTCACTGCCTTGATCGCCGTGGCCTTGCAGTGCAGATACTTGCCATGAGCACTGCCCCAGCCGTGACCGACATCGCACGCACGATACAACTTTCGGTTGCACCCGTGTTCCTGCTCGCCGGAATCGGCGGGTTCATGAATGTCATAGCGGGGCGACTCAATCGCGTGGTCGATCGCGCGCGGATCCTCGAACGCCTGCATCCTGACACCACCGGCGAGGAACACGCACGCCACGTCCGCGAATTACGCCTGCTGGACCGGCGGATAACCTTGTCGTCAAACGCCATCTTTCTGTGCGTGGCGAGCGCGATCACGGTTTGCCTTGTCGTCACGCTGCTGTTCGTGGCCGAGCTGGCCCGGCTCAATTACGGGGTGAGCGTTTCGATCCTGTTCGTTCTGGCGATGGCGCTGCTCGCGACCGGCTTGGTGCTGTTCCTGATAGAGACACGCGTCGCCGTCGGCGGAATTCGTGTCCGCGAAGAATTGCTCGAACGCCAGGCGCAGCGACGCTGGCTTTAGCGAGCGTCTTTCAGGGAGCTGACACAGTGGGTTGGAACGTCGGCGGGGCGAGCGGGCCGCGGATCCTTTCAAAGGCGTCGCCCGCATTAAGCAGCGCGGCCTCGCTCCACGCCGGGCCGATGAACGAGAGCCCGACCGGAAGGCCACTGACCTGCCCCATCGGCACCGTCAGGTGCGGAAAGCCCGCGACAGCGGGCAGCAGGCTTGCGCTTGGTCCGTCATATTGGTCGCCGTTGACGGGATCGCTGAGCCAGGCGGGTCCGTACGTCGGTGCGACCAGCAACGCCACTTTGTTGGCGCTGAGAACCAACGAAAGCGTCGCGCGCGCCGCGTTGCGCGAATCGGCGAGCGCCTTTTTATAGGCGGGATCTTCCAACCCCTTCGTCGCCTGCGCCTGTATGAAGGTTTCCTGCCCGAAAAACGGCATCTCACTTGCCGAATTGGCCGCGTTGAACGCGATCACATCGGCGAGCGTGCGTGTCTTCACCGACGCAGGAGTCTTCGCGAGATAAACGTTCAGATCGACCTTAAGTTCGGTCAGCAAAACCTTCAGTTCGTCGCCGCCGAGGGAATGCGGTACGTACAGCGTCGGAATCTCGACCAGAACGGCCCCCGCCTTTCGCAATTTCGCAAGCGCGACGTCGAAGAGCGCGCGCGTTGCCGGTTGGTTGCCGACCCTGTCGCGCAGCACACCGATTCTGATACCTTTGACGCTTCCCGTCAGCGCAGCGACGTAGTCACGCTTGCGCGTATCGGCGGAAAGCGTTGCCTTGTCCGCGGCATCGCTTCCCGCGATGACCGTCAACACCCTTGCGGCGTCGCGCACGGTGCGGGTCATCGGTCCTGGCGTGTCCTGGCTGTGACTGATCGGAATGATATGCGTGCGCGACACGAGTCCGACGGTCGGTTTCAATCCGACGACGCCGTTGATGGACGCGGGACAGACAATCGAACCGTCGGTTTCCGTCCCGATCGCTGCCCAGGCGAGGCCAGCCGCGATCGCTGCACCACTTCCGCTCGACGACCCGCAGGCAGTCCGGTCGAGCGCGTAGGGGTTACGCACAAGACCGCCCGCCGCGCTCCACCCGCTCATCGACCGATCCGAGCGAATGTTGGCCCATTCGGACAGGTTGGTCTTGCCAAGGATCAGTGCGCCCGCCGCACGCAGGCGCGCGACCAGCGGCGCATCGCGTCGGGTCACATTATCCTTCAGCGCCAGCGATCCTGCCGTCGTGGCCATGCGGTCGACAGTTTCGATGTTGTCCTTTATGAGCAACGGAAGGCCGTGGAGAAACCCAAGCGCAGCGCCGCTTTCACGCGCCGTATCGAGCGCGCGTGCCTGCGCGCGCCAGTCGGGATTGAGCGCAATAACGGCATTCAGTTGCGGCCCGTTCGTGTTCAGCCGCTCGATCCGCTCGACCGCTGCCTCCGCCTGCCTCATCGCGCCAATGTCATTGGGCGACGCCGTCGCGGTGAATGCCAGACCGGCCGTGGCAATTGTCAGGACGGTGCGGCGTAGCGGCGTCAATGCCCGGCCTGTGGACCACGTTCCAGGCCCGACGCCGCAAGCTGTGCATCGATCATTGCCATCAGCCGCTCCAGCCCTGCTTCATCCTTTGCTTCGGCGCGCGCCACGAGCACGTCCTGGGTGTTCGACGCACGAAGCAACCACCAGCCGTCAGGCGTATTGACGCGCGCGCCATCGGTGCGATCGACGTCGGCCCCCTCGGCCTCAAGCCGGTCGAGCACTTCGTCGATGACCGGAAATTTGCGCTCCTCCGACACCTGAAAGCGCATTTCGGGCGTGTTGATCATCGGCGGCATCGCATCCTTCAGCGCGGTCAGCGACCCGCCCTGCGACGACACCGCGCGCATCAGCTGGATGGCGGCAAACTGGGCATCGTCGACCCCGTACCAACCGTAATAGTCGTCGGCGAAAAAGATATGCCCGCTCATCTCGCCCGCGAGCGGCGCGCCGGTCTCCCTCATCTTCGTCTTGATCAGGCTGTGTCCGGTTTTCCACATCAGCGGCGCGCCGCCCAGTTCGGCGACGCGGTCGTACAATGCCTGCGATGCCTTCACGTCGGCAATGATCGTCGCGCCCGGCATCGCCTTCAGAACCGGCTCGGCAAGGATGCTCAAGATCTGGTCGCCCCAGACTACGCGCCCCATGCCATCCACGGCACCGATGCGATCGCCGTCACCATCGAAAGCCAGTCCGAAATCGAGCTTCTTTTCGGCGACAAGTGCTTTCAGGTCGGCGAGGTTCTTTTCCTCGGTGGGATCGGGATGGTGATTGGGGAAGGTGCCGTCGATGTCGGTGAAAATGGTATGATGCTCTCCCGGAAGAAGCGCGACCATCTTTTCGATGACTTCGCCCGCAGCACCGTTGCCCGCGTCCCAGCCGATACGGAACGCTCCGCCGTCGTAACCTTCCACAAGCCGCGCGACATAATCGTCGATGATGACGTAATTGCTGACCGTCCCTTCGCCCGTTTCCCAGTCTGCCCCTTCGGACAAGCAGTCGAGGTCGCGGATGTCGGCCCCGTAAAATGGCGCGTGAGCAAGTACCATCTTGAAGCCGTTGTAATTGCCGGGATTGTGGCTGCCGGTTACCTGAACGCCGCCATCGACCTCGAGCAGCGCTTCGGCGTAATAGAGCATTGGCGTGGGGCCGAGGCCTATGCGTACGACATCTATGCCGCTTTCACGCAATCCCCGGACAAGTTCGCCCTCAAGACTGGCTGAACTGACGCGTCCGTCATAGCCGACAGCGACGCGCGTTCCCCCGTTCCGCCTGACCCGCGTTCCGAACCCGCGCCCGATGGCATACGCGTCGTCTTCGCCAAGCGTTTCGCCGACGATGCCACGGATGTCATATTCGCGCAGTGAGCTTGGGTGAAAGCGGTGAGTCATGGATTTCCTAGCGTGTAAGGTTCGGGCCGAACGGGTTGGGCGCGTAACAGTTCCTAACGCTTCAGCATCGTGTCGCGTGCCTGATTGATACGTGCCGCCAGTTCGGCACTTCCGCCGGCATCGGGATGTACCTTCGCGATCAGGCGACGATGCGCCTCCAGCACCGCATCGGTGCCGGCATCATCGGACAGGCCGAGCAATTTCGCCGCTTCGCCCTTCGGCATGCCACTCGACGATGCCAAGGCACGCTTGCCCACCACGTAGAGCACGAGGAGCAGCGCGACGAAAAGCAGGATCTTGCTCATGAAAAAGCGAATTGCGCTTCGGGTACGCCGACCTGTGGCAATGAAAGACCCGAAATCATCTCGCGCAGTTCCTGACGCGCCGCGATGTGACTCAACCCCACCGATTCGATCGCGCCGACATCGAGCAGCGTCAGCCCCTTTGGAAAGAGTTCGCGATAGATGACGCGCTCGCCAAGGCCCGGGATCACGCGAAAGCCGACGCGCTTTGACAATTCGGCAAGCGCGGCGCCGACCCGGTGCATGTTGCGCGCCTCCAGATGCTGAAGCCGGTTGCGGAGGATGACCCAGTCGACGGTGCCACCGTCGGCCTTGGCGCGGACTTTCCGCAAGTCCCAGATCAGTTCGGCGTAGAAACTCGGCTTCTTCACGCGGAACGTCTCGGCATCGACCTGCCCGATGAGGTCGAGGTCGACGAAGCTGTCGTTGATCGGCGTGACCAGCGTGTCGGCGAGCGAAATCGCTGCGCGCGCCAGCGGATCGTCGCGCCCCGGCGTATCGATGATGACGTAATCCGCACCATGCCCCAGCCGCGCGACTTCCTGTTCGATGCCTGCCGGGGTCAGCAGCGTGAGCACGCCGTGGACAGGCATCGGCAAGTCGATCTGCCGCCGCCGCATCGTCGCGGCGCGGTTGTCGAGGTAGCGCACCAGCGTCTTCTGCCGCACGTCGAGGTCAAGCGCGGCGACCCGGTGACCCGCCGCACACAAAGCGACGGCGGCATGGACGGCAGTCGTCGATTTGCCGGTTCCGCCCTTTTCATTGGCAAAGACGATCCGGTGTGCGCGCCCAATGTTCATCACGGTCTTGTCCGGCCCCCGCCTCTTGATAAGTGAGTGCGGCGCGCCGATTGGAACGCCTGATCGCGCCATAATGGAGGGCCGTGCGCCGTGCAAACGATCCGTGACCTAGCCGCGCTTCGCGTCGCGCGTGCGGCCCTGAATGGCACAGTGGCATTTGTGCCAACGATGGGCGCTTTGCATGCGGGGCACATGAAACTGATCGAGACGGCAAAAACCCACGCCGATCACGTCATCGCCTCGATCTTCGTCAACCCGACGCAGTTTGCGCCGAACGAGGACCTGTCGCGCTATCCGCGGCGTGAAGTTGAAGACTCGGCGATGCTGGCGGAGGCGGGTGTCGCGATCCTGTGGGCACCCGATGCCGCGACGATGTACCGCCAAGGCTTTGCAACGACGATCTCGGTCGCGGGTGTCAGCGAAGGGCTGTGCGGTGCCGCGCGCCCGGGCCATTTCGACGGCGTCGCCACCGTCGTCGCGAAACTCTTCGGTCAGGTGCGGCCCGACGTGGCACTGTTCGGCGAAAAGGACTGGCAGCAATTGCAGGTCGTCGGCCGCATGACCGCAGACCTCGACCTCGGCATCGACATCATCGGCGTCCCGACCGAGCGCGAGGCCGACGGCTTGGCGCTGTCGTCGCGCAATGCGTATCTTTCTGCGGAGGAGCGGGCGGCAGCGGTTGCGTTGCCGAAAGTGCTGATCGCCGCGCGAGATGCACTAAGCGCAGGCAGCGACGAAGCGACTGTACTGAAGAAGGCCCGCGCCGAATTAACGGCGGCAGGGTTTGCCGTCGAATACATTGAACGACGCGAGAACCGCCTTCTCGCCGCAGGACGCATCGGGACGACGCGGCTGATCGACAACTTGCCACTCCCCTAAAAAATCCCGGCGCCCCGCCGTTTCCTTCCCCGATGCGGATATGGTTTCGCGGTGTTAACCATTTGTTGAAACCATTTCGGCGACAGTTCGGCTTGACAAGGGTCAACGGGGGTTTCGGTAACATGGCTTCAAGCTTCAAAAGCGCAGCGTTCCTCATCGAAAGCCGCATGACGGCGGCGGCACGCGGCGATGACCGGGCATGCTATGAACTGGGTATCGCGTATTCGAGCGGATCGGGCGGAATCGACGTCGACCTGGTTCAGGCGCACAAGTGGTTCAACCTGGCAGCCGTGTCGGGTAACGAGCGCGCGCAGGAATGCCGCGCGGAGATTGCCGAGGACATGACTGCGCGAGAAATCGCTGAGGCTCAGCGACAGGCGCGGGCGTGGCTCGGTGCGACGATGCGACGGGCGGCCTGAAGCGCGACCCTTATCCCTTTTTGAAGGGAGCCAGTGTTTCCAGAAACTCCATCTGGCTTTCGACTGCCCGTCGTTCGCGGATGAGAAAGTCCGATATTGCCCGGCGAAAGCCCAAATCGGGAATGTAGTGCGCCGACCAGGTCGGAACCGGGACATAGCCGCGCGCAAGCTTGTGTTCACCCTGTGCGCCCGCCTCGACTCGCTTCAGCCCGCGCGCAATCGCGACGTCGATCGCCTGATAATAGCACAGCTCGAAATGCAGGAAGGGCACGTCCTCGGTACATCCCCAGTACCGGCCGTAAAGCGCTTCCTCGCCGATAAAGTTCAGAGCACCCGCAATCGGTGTGCCGTCGCGCAGCGCCAGTATCAGCAGGATTTGGTCGGCCATCGTGCAACCGACCTCTGAGAAAAAGGCGCGCGTCAAATAGGGCTGGCCCCATTTGCGGGCGCCGGTATCCTGATAAAAGCGCCAGAATACATCCCAGTGTGCTTCGGTCAGTTCCGGTCCCTGCAAATGGACAATTTCCAGCCCCTCGACCGCTGCCGCACGTTCCTTGCGAATCGCCTTTCGCTTTCGCGACGCCAGCGCGTTCAGGAAATCGTCGAACGACGCGTAACCGGCGTTGGCCCAGTGAAACTGGGTGCCTTCGCGGATCAGCCAGTCGGCCTGCTCGAAAACGGCCAGCTGCTCAGTGCAAATAAAGGTGGCATGCGCCGAGGAAAGGCCGTTCTGATCGACCAGTGCTTCGGCTGCCGCCACAAGGGCGCGCGCGGTCGAGGCATCACGCGAAAGAACGCGAGGCCCCGGAACGGGCGAAAACGGGGCTGCGATCTGCAATTTCGGATAATAGTGTCCGCCGGCGCGCTCCCAGGCGTCAGCCCAGGCGTGATCGAACACATATTCGCCCTGACTGTGGCTTTTCACATACGCGGGCAGGACACCCGCCAACGTCCCGTCCGGAGCGTCGATCGCAATCGGCACCGGCTGCCAGCCGGTTCGCACGCTTGCGCTTTTTGAGGTTTCGAGCGCGGCCAGAAAGGCATGGCTGACGAAAGGATTGCTGCTTCCCGCACAGGCGTCCCACGCCGCCGCATCGAAGGACGCGACCCCGCCACCGACCCGTGCAATCAACGGATCAGGCGGGTCGGATCGCGACGACGGCATCGATTTCGACCATCGCCCCCAGCGGTAGAATAGGAACCCCCACGGCGCTTCTGGCGTGCCGCCCCGCTTCGCCGAACAGCGCAACCATTAGCGACGACGCGCCATCCGCGACCTTCGGCTGGTCGGTGAAGCGCGGATCGCTGGCGACGAATACGCCCAGCCTGACGATGCGCTCGACTCTCCCCAGATCGCCCAGCGCCTTTCTAAGTTGCGCGACGATCATCAGCGCGCACGCCTCTGCTGCGGCCTTTCCGGTCGCGACGTCGCAGTCTTCGCCAAGGCGGCCCGTCATGACCTGCCCGTTGCGAAACGGCAGTTGCCCCGACAGAAATACCAGGTTGCCGACTTCGACGGCAGGCACATAGTCGGCCACCGGAGCGGCAGGCGTCGGGAGGGACAGGTTGAGCGCTTTCAGCGCCGCGTCGATTGCTTGCGTCATCACGCTTTCAAAGACGAGCGCGCGGTTCGGGTCAAGCGATTCAGCGCGGGCTTTGACCTTCGCCGGTCGCAGACTATCTTGTACGACATGGCTATCTTTCCCCGGGCTGTCTCTCCCCGCGCGGCATGGCGCGACCTGCGCACCGCTATTGCTCAGCCGCGCAAGCATCGCATCGTGTTTGCCGCACTTTCGCTTGCGCTTCCCGCCGGTATCTTCCTCGCCATGTTCAACCAGGCGAAAGTCGACGAAGAGTGGATCCCGCCCAAGATTACCTACATCCGGCAGTGGTCCGCCGACCGCAGTATCGCGGAGGTGCGCGCGCAGCAGGCGGTCGACCTTCCCAAGGAACTTGCCGCGAAAAAGGCGCGCGAGGATGCCGCGGAGGCCAGGCGTCAATCATACCGCCGGGTCGCCGACGAATTCGGGATCGAAGTCGACAAGGTTCGCCGTTGAACGACGATGAACGCTGGATGGGGGCTGCCGTCGCGCTCGCCGAGCGCGGTCGCGGGCAGACCTATCCCAACCCCAATGTCGGGTGCGTCATTGTGAACGAGGGGCGGGTCGTGGGACGCGGCTGGACGCAGCCGGGCGGCCGACCGCACGCCGAAGCAATGGCACTGTCGCAAGCGGGAAGTGCCGCGCGCGGGGCAACGCTGTACACCACGCTGGAACCCTGCGCGCATGTCAGCGAGCGCGGTCCCACGTGCAGCCGCTTGATCGCAGAGGCACAGATCGCGCGCGTTGTCGTCGCGGTGCGCGATCCTGATCCGCGCACCGACGGCGCGGGCGCCGCCGCGCTCGCGCAGGCTGGCGTGACGGTTATCGATTCCGTCGCAGAGGCAAGTGCCGCCGCCGCAATGTCGGGCTTTCTTAGGCGGCAACGGACCGGTCGCCCGCACGTCACGCTTAAACTGGCGCTTTCGCTCGACGGGTGCATCGCCATGGGCGACGGAACGAGCCAGTGGGTAACCAGAGCCGAAGCGCGCGCACACGGACATCTGGAGCGTGCGCGCGCCGATGCGATCATCGTCGGGCGCGGGACGTACGCGAGCGATGCGCCCGCCCTCGACGTACGCCTGGCGGGTCTGACAGGGCGGTCACCCGGGCGATATGTCCTGACGACCGGAAGTCTGACGGCGGCGGGCTGGACAGTGCTTTCGGTCCCGGGCGCGATTGCCGATCTGCCCGCCGATCTGGTCCTCGTCGAGGGCGGGGCAGGCGCGGCATCGGCGTTTATTGCAGTTGACCTGGTCGATCGACTTATGATTTATCATGCGCCCATCCTGATCGGCGGCGGCAAGCCGGGATTGAACGCCATCGGTCTGGAGACACTCGCCGATGCCCACGGTCGCTGGCGTCTGATGGACACGCGATCGCTCGGCGTCGACCGGCTCGACATTTACGAACGGGTGCGGGAATAGAACGTCATGTTTACAGGCATTATCACCGACATCGGGACTGTCACGGCGGTCGAGGCGCGTGGTGACACACGGCTGCGCATCGCGTGTCATTATGACATGGCGACCGTTGCCCTGGGCGCGTCCATCGCGTGTTCGGGGGTGTGCCTGACAGTGGTGGCCAAGGGGCCCGACTGGTTCGACGCCGACGTTTCTGGCGAGACGATTGCGTGCACCGCACCCGGCCTGTGGACAGAGGGCCGCCGCATAAACCTCGAGCGCGCGATGAGGATCGGCGATGAGCTGGGCGGCCATATCGTCACGGGACATGTCGACGGTGTCGGCAAAGTTACGGGCATCTGTCCCGAGGGCGCGTCGATCCGCATCGGCGTGTCCGCGCCGCCGAGCCTTGCGCCGTTTATCGCGGCGAAGGGTTCGATTACGATCGACGGCGTCTCGCTGACGGTCAACGACGTGGCCGATCAGGAGGACCGGACTGCGCAGTTTTCACTCAACATCATTCCTCACACCGCCGCGATGACGACGCTCGGCGGCCTGACGCCGGATACCGCCGTCAACCTGGAGATCGACGTGCTCGCGCGATATCTGGCGCGGATGGAGCAGGCAAAACACGGTGGTGTGAAGGTTTGAGTTGAAATCACATTTTGGTGTGATAAACGGTGACGATGAGCACCGCCCTGATCGACAGTCTCCGCAATCACGTCGCCAATGGCGGCGTATCCCGGTCGGGGCTCGCGCGCGCAGCCGGGCTGCACGCCAATACGTTGCGCGACCTCGATTCGCCCGACTGGAATCCGACAGCAGAAACGCTCCGCAAGCTGGAAAGCTATCTGTCGGTGAACGACAACCGCCCCGCGCTGGTCCCGATCGAGGAAATTATCGAGGAAGCGCGTAACGGGCGCATGTTCATTCTGGTCGACGACGAGGACCGCGAGAACGAAGGCGACCTGATCATTCCGGCGCAGATGGCGACGCCCGATGCGATCAACTTCATGGCGACGCACGGTCGCGGCCTGATCTGCCTTGCAATGACGAAGGCGCGCGTCGAGCAGCTTGGCCTCGAGCTGATGAGCCGGTCGAACGGCACGCGCCACGAAACAGCATTCACCGTGTCGATCGAAGCGCGCGAAGGTGTGACGACGGGCATCAGCGCAGCCGACCGTGCGCGGACAGTGTCGGTGGCCATCGACGGGTCGAAGGGTGCCGCCGATATCGTCACGCCGGGCCACGTCTTTCCGCTGATCGCGCGCGACGGCGGCGTCCTTGTCCGCACCGGCCATACCGAAGCCGCGGTCGATGTCGCACGCCTTGCCGGCCTGAACCCGTCGGGCGTCATCTGCGAGATCATGGCCGACGACGGCACGATGGCGCGGATGGAAGGATTGATGGCCTTTGCGCGGCTTCACGGGTTGAAAATGGGTACGATCCGCGATCTGATCGCCTATCGCCGCAAGCACGATCACCTGATCGAAAAGCGCGCGGAAATGACCTTTCAAAGCCGGTGGGGCGGCGATTGGAAGGCG
>JANMKS010000121.1:0-12406 GCA_031372155.1 Sphingomonas sp. | reverse complement strand
AGGAGCCTGCCATTGCGATCGTAAAGCCATGATTCGCTTGGGTGCCATGCGGCAACGACGCGACTGTAGGAGGGTAAAAGCGGCGGGAAAGTCGCTATGTAAAGTGCAACGATCGCTACGACAGCAGCTCCCGTAAGGCTCCATGAAAGGCGACGGAGCGTCACGGCATGCGAACCGCAATGCCGCGATTGGGCAGTGCGGCGCGGATATCGGGCGAGTACATCGCTTCGACCCGGGTCGGCGGCAGAGTGAAACGACCGGTCCCGTTCAGGCGCACAGCATAGCTCACCTTCAAGCGGCCGGCGGGAACCCAATCGAAATAGCCGCGCCATGCGTCCCGGCCACGTTCGACATACGCAGGCTGTACGCCCTCGCCCCCGTTCGACGCTTCTGCGAGGAGTGACGACTGTCCACCGAGATTGCCGATGATGGTCGCGCCCGGAGGGACCGGGTCGCTGACCACGACCCAATTGCGCTCGGCGGTCGCATCGACCGTGATCGTGACACGAATGACATCGCCGCGCGTAAGCCACCCCTTGTACTTCTGGCTGACGATCGTGACCGATTTCGCCATTCTGTATCCGGCGAAGATAGGCTGCGTGAGCGGGACGGCGGCGGAAACAGAAACCGCTGCCCAAGGCCCGGCTCCTGCCGATTGCCGAAGGTCGAGCGGCCCGGCGACCAACGGCAGGCGAAGCGGTGCCGTGCCACTCGCCATCGGCCACGACTGCATACGGCTCACGCCGCCCAGCGCAGCCGTCGTCGTGCCGGTGATCGCACTTGCAGGATAAAGCAGCGCAAACCGGCGTGCCACGACGCTTCCCCACGCGTTGGCAGGCGTCGTGTCCCAATGTCCGCGACGCTGACGAAGCGACACGCCGACCATCATCTTCGGGCCCTCGTCGCTCCAGCCCGGACGACCGAGAATCGCTCCGAGGGCGCGCAATGCCGTCTCGTCGCCGCCGACCATCATCCACCACGGCGAGGCATTTGCATCGGTCAGGTCCACGCGCGACCCTTCGTAAACGATGCGCTGGCGCAGCGTCCGTTCGGCGAGCGCGCGCAGCCCGGCGACATTGCGGAGGCCGGGCGTGCGATCAATCGCTGTCATCCAGTCGGCGAGCGTTGCCGTCGGCATGTCGGCGGGGGCGATGTCGATGGCCCCGACAAGCGTCGCACTGGAGGCACTATTACGCGCAAGCGCCGCCAGCGCTGCTACTTTCAGCAACCGCGCGTCGCTTGGCCCTTCGCTGTCGCGCTTCAGCCGTCCCTCGACAACCGCCTTCAGAGCCTCGATCATGCGCGCCTTCGCCGCATCGGGAACCGCGAATCCGGCCTCCGCAGTCATCGTAAGGGCGTACGCGGTCAGCGCCTCGGACCCCTGCATCCGTTCGATCGGAAAATATCGGATGAGTCCGTCGCCATCCATATAGGTCGGGATTGCGCCCGCCAGCGCCCCCCACATCCCCGAATCGCCGAGCGCGACAGCGCGGCTCAATTGCTGCTCGAAGCAATTATAGGGATAGGCAGTCATATAGGCGCGGACTCCGGCAAGGGGCGGAGCGAGGCTGTCGGACAATTTCACGTCGACATATCCACCGGGCAACGCACCGAAGGGCGGGGCGATGGGCAGCGAAGCACTGACGCGGCTCAGTGTTGCCGCCCAGGTTTCGACAGGAAGCGACGGGATCACGTCCTGCGCTGTCACGAGCCTGTCGCTCGCCTTGCCGTCCGACGACCGCGCTTCGATCGTCCATTCTAGACGGGGAATACCGGCTGGGGCAGGCAAGTTCCACGTTACCGGAACCGCGCCGCCGGGTGGAATCGTCACGGTCAGCGACTTGCCGACGGCGATAGCCGGATTGACTCTGGCTGACGCGGTGACACGCATCGGACGTTCCGATCCATTGCGCAGCATGAAGCTTGCGCCGTAAAAATCGCCCGTCCGGACAAGCGGTGGAAGGGCCGCATAGATAGAGAGATCCTGCTCCGTGCGGACGCTGGTCTGGCCGGTGCCAAAGAATTGTGCCCCCTGGCTGGCAATGGCGACGAGCTTGAAGGCAGACAGCGAGTCCGACAGCGTGACAGGTATGCGGGCGTGTCCATTCGCATCCAGGGTGACGCGCCCCTTCCACAGCAATACGGGGCGGAAATCGTCGCGTGTCACGCCCGAGGTATCGCCGCCACCGCCACCGCCCGCCTCGACCGCCTTCTTGCCGTAGTGGCGCTTGCCGACCACCTGTGTTTGCGCCGTCGCGGTCAGCACGTCGAGCGTGCGTTCGCCCATCATCGCGTCGAGCAGCTTCCAGCTTTCGTTGGGTGCGAGTTGGAGGAGCGCCTCATCCACCGCAGCAAAAGCGATTTCCGCCGTGCGCGCGGGTTTTCCGTCGGGTTGCCTGACCGCGACATCGACCTGGGCGGTTTCGCCCACGGCATATTTGGCCTTGTCCGCCTTCACCGCGACACCCAGAGTGTGGCCTTCCCAACCGACCTGCACCTTTGCAATACCCAGGCGATAACTCGGCTTGGCAAGGTCGACGAGCGCGGTCGGTTCGGCCCCCTCGCGCGCGAAGAACGGCAAGTGCCAGCGACGCGCGAAGTCGGCGAGCCACAGTCTGAATCCGCCGACGCGGCCTCGCACCGCCATGACCGAGACAAAAACATCGGGCGCATAGGCACCAGGCATGGGCACCGAAATGACAGGATCCTTGCCCGACAATTCGGTTACAAAACTCGACAGCACGCCTTCGCGCTCGACGGTGACGAGCGCGGTTGCCGAGCGGAACGGCATCCGCACTTGAAACTTCGCGGTCTCGCCCGCCCGGTACGATTTGGCCTCTGGAATGACATCCATACGGTCGCCGTTGTCGCCGCCGAACCACCACTCGTCCTCCCCAGCGAGCCAGACCGACTTGACCGCACGCGAGACGTTGCCGTCGGCATCGGTCGTCGAGGCAACCACGGTGACGTTGCCGGAAATACCCGCGTCGACTGTGCACTCGGCCAAGCCCTTTCCATCGGTTGTCGTTACGCATCCCGCGCCGAGCTTCGTCACCTTTTCCTGATTGTCATAGGCGTAGAAGCCGCCGATCAGCCGTCGCCGGGCGGTGATCGTTTCGCGGCTGTACAGTGCGACGTCGATGCGCTGACCACGCTTCGCGACCCCGTCCACACCGAGGGCCGCGAACTTCAGCCGCAAATCGGTGTCACGCATCAACCAGCCGTCGGTCTTGATACCGAGGCGCACCGCCGATGGATTGAGCAGAACGGTCCGGCTGGCTGTCAGGGTCTCGCCGTTGGCGTCCTCATAATCCATTTCAACGGTCATCGCGGTCGTGGTATCGATCGGCTGGTTGACCTCGACCGATGTCTGCGCTGTCCCGCTGCTGTTGAGCGTCACGGGGGTCGTTTGCGACAGCGGCACCGGTCGATCGGGCGCATTGCCTTCGCCGTCGAGCGGCGTCGTGCCTTCCTTCAATTCGTCGCCGCCAAAAGTCCAGTCCTCCCAGCCCGCAGGCGCGGAAGCATCGGAGGAGAAAGCGGTCCTGATCGCAACAGGCAAGTTTGCCGCTCCGCCGCCCGAAAGATAACCGACGAAAAGATTGAGCGCGACGATCGCCGGGCGTACGACCGCCTCTTTGGGACCGGTGATCGTCGCGCGCATCGTGGGCAGGCGGAACTCGTCGACGCGGACCGACTGGCCGGTGTAGATCGTTTTATCGTCGACGATGACGCTCAGGTCATAATCGCCCATCGGCGCGCCGGTCGGGGCCGTCCAGCTGCTTTCACCAATGCCGTCCGCACCAATCTTCAGCGGCAAGTCGAATTGCGTGTCCGAACCACGGTGGCGCAAGCGGAGTAAGCCCGCGAGCCCTTCGGCAAACACGAAGCCTCCGCCGACGGGACGGCGCAAGATGTGCTTCATGCTGACGGTTTCACCGGCACGGATCAGCGTCCGGTCAAAGATCGTGTGGAGGATGTCCTCCTTGGCCGAATAGCCATAGGGCAGGTCGAAATCGAACGGCCGGATTCCTTCGGCCCAGCCGGTCAGCGTGAAACTGAAGTCGCCGCCCGCACGAGCCGAAACCATCAGCGGGTGCGTGTCACCATCGCAGCTGCCATAGGTTTCGGGATCGGGCAGGTTCGAGCCTATCAAGGCGCGGCCCTGCGCATCGCTGGTCCCGGTCGACAGCGTTTGCCCGGTGCAGCTGTCGGTGACGCGCACCGCCGCCCCCGCGACCGGCTTTCCGCTGTCGAGCGCGGTGACCCATGCAAGCGACGATTCGCGGCCCCATTTGAAATGTACCGCCATATTCGTCACGAGCGCACCCGCCGCAACATAGCGCGAGACATTCCGACCGAGCAGCGCATTCCCCAGCGTCGGGCTCGCAAGCTCGACGATGTAAAAACCGGGCTTGCCCAGCGGAATGCCGACGACCTCGAAATCCTTGCCTGCCCCCGGAAGACCGAGCGTCATCGCGCGCCCTTGCCCCGCCAGAAGCGGCGTCGCGCCGGTGTAATTGACCGTCGTTGTCTTGCCCTTGGGGCCTTCTTCGCGGAAATCATTGTCGTCGGCATCATCGAGCTTGCGCAGCCACTCGGCAATCTGCCCGTCCGAACCGTCCACGCGAAGCGACTGGCCGCCGATCGCGGCGACACGCTGCGCCAGCTGAGGTTCGACCGCGCGCACCGTCACGGGGAGCACGCCGCCCTCGCTTGCCTCCAGAATACCGAAGGTGGCCGCGAATTTGACGAGCGGGGGGGCAACATCAAACTTGACCGTCAGTGGAAAGCGCTCGGCATTTTCCAGCGCGCGGCCGCTGGCATCCTTGATACCTTCCGGAATGCTGAGGACGGCAGTCTGTGCTGCGGGAAAGGGTCCGTCAAAATCGAGGTCGGCCACCATCGGATTGCTTTTCTGGTCGTCGTCGATCTTCGGTTCGCGCACGGTTCCGTCAGCAAAGGTCAGCCGGATTGCCTTTGCCGCGCTTGCAGGAATCTGCGCGGAAAAGCGGACATGCGCGTTGCTGACGGGATTGCACCCGGCTTGAGGATTGACTCGCGAGCATTCGAAGCGTGCCGCAAACGCCTTTCGCACGGTGAAGTCGAAGCGCTGGTCGCGGGCGGCTGTACGTCCGTCGGGGCTGGCGATACCGGCATCCCAGACGAGAGCGATGTCACGACCGGGGGGCAAGGGCCGACGGCATTTGACGGCAATGACTGTCGAAAGCGCACGCGCCTTGTCCACCGCAGCGGCGGGCAATTCTTGCGGCAGTCCCGCGCTTTCCAGGAAATTGCGCCTAGGCCAGCTGTCTTTGCCGATGCCGTCGAGAATCGCTGTCACAACCTCGTGCTTCAGCACGTCCAGCGCGATTTTTTCGCCGATCCCGTCGACGGCGCAATACCCGTTGGCGGCAACCGATTGTGGCGACGGTGCAACATTGGTCGCGACGAGGAAGATCTGCCCCTCTTCGATATCGTCGCTATAGCCGCCGGGCATCACCGCGCGTGCCGAGGGGCCGCCGGTGTCAATCGTAAAGCTGGTCGTGCCCGCGATCCGCGCACCGCGAGCGCTTGCCAGTCCGGGATTGAGTCGTACAGTACAGCTCAACCCGCCGGGCAATGCCTTTTCGAATTCGAAGATGAACGTTTGCGGGTCAGCCCAGCGTCCCGTGGCGGCGACCGGACATTGAACTATTGCGGGCGGTACTGCGCGGGGATCGCCCAAGGGCACCATAATTTCGGAAAAGCGCAAGGTGAAGCGTTCGATTGCGCCGCCGTTCGTCCCCGCCGAGCCGGGTGTCGCCAGCACGACCTGCGGCGCGGTGTCACCCAGCGCCGCAACCGGCAGCAAGAGCGCGAGGACCGCGAGGCGGATGCGATTGCCGATCACCTTGCTTCCCCCCTTGCCGCCCGATCGAAGTTTGCCGATCGGGCTACGGCTGTCTACAGCTGAATCGAGGAGGATGCGATGGCTACTGCTTTGAAAACCAGCACCATGAGCGAGGCTGAGCGGGCCGCGCGCCAGCAACTCGCGGCTTGTTACCGCGTGTTCGCGATGATGGGTTGGGACGAGATGATCTTCAATCACATCACTGTGAAGCTGGACGAAGACGGCGCGTTCCTGATCAACCCCTATGGCCTGCATTTCAGTGAAGTGACGGCGTCGAGTCTGGTCAAGATCGACATCGACGGGAACAAGCTCGACGCCGACAACCCCTATCCCGTCAATCGCGCGGGGTTCGTCCAGCACGGCCTGTTCCACAGGCACTTGCCGCACGCACATGCCATCATTCACACGCATACGACGGCGACGATGGCGGTCTGCGGTCTGGAAAAGGGGCTGCAGGCGGTCAATTTTTACGCCTGCAATTTCATGGGCCAGGTCGGCTATCACGACTTTGAGGGCGTGACGGTGCGCGATGAAGAAGGGCCGCGATTGCTCGATGCGCTGGGCGACAAGACGATTCTCTTGCTCAGGAACCACGGCCCCGTGGTGATGGGGCGAACCCTGCCTGAGGCGTTCATCAAATACTGGGCCTTGCAGCGCGCATGCGAGATCCAGGTGGCGACGCTGTCGATGGGCCAACCGATCCATATCGGACAGGATGTTATAGCTGTACATCAGCGCGACATCGGTCAGACCGCCATACCCGGAGGCCCGGGCAAGGCCGAATTCGACGCAATGGTTCGTCGTGTGGACAAGATCGACCGCGGCTGGCGTGACTAGCCTTACCGTCAACAATCAGCCGGTTCGTTATCGTATGGACCCGGCAACCCCGCTGCTGTGGGCATTGCGCGACGCATCGAACCTGACGGGCACGAAATACGGTTGCGGGACGGGCGATTGCGGCGCGTGCACCGTCGATATCGACGGACGGGCCGTACGCAGCTGCCAGATTACGATCGCACAGGCCGAAGGCACGTTCGTCACGACGATCGAAGCGCTCTCACGCGACCGCAGCCATCCGGTGCAGCAGGCCTGGGTCGCCGAACAGGTGCCGCAGTGCGGGTATTGCCAGTCCGGCATGATCATGGCGACTGCCGCGCTGTTGAAGGCCAATCCCAAACCGTCAGACGCGGACATCGACGCCGCGATCACCAATATCTGTCGCTGCGGTACGTACAATCGCGTGCGGCGCGCCATTCACCGCGCTGCCGATGCGATGGCGGGAGGCAGCCCGATCGTTGCAGCACCGCCGCCCGGCATCGACCCAGCGGACGCGGCCCGTGCGGTCCCGGCACTGACCCCCGCCGTCGGGCGTTGAAGCTTTCGGATCGCTGACGATCCAATTCAGAATTGCGTCAGCGAGAGGGTTGCATTGAGGACATTGGGTCCGGCTGCGCTTTTGCATGCCGTCCCAAAGAGGATCGAGACGATGCGCAAGCGCCTGATACTGGCCGCGTTGATGGCCACCGCAATAACCACTCCCGCCTTTGCCCAGCGCGAGGACCGTGCCGAACGTCGAGCGGAGCGCGCCGCAGCGCGAGCCGAAGGCGGACACGCAGGTGACGGCCATCAGGCCGCCCGGCAGCAGCAGGCTCAACCGGCGGAGGCAGCGCCAGCGCAACGCGACTGGTCTGCGCGACGGGGTGGCGACGGCAACATGGCGCAGGGGTATCGCCAACCTCAAAATGCGCCAAGTTCCGCACAAGTCGTGCCGCGCGCTTTCGAGCAACGCCAGGACGGCAATCGGCCATGGCGCGGAAATGACGCTGATCGGGGGGCTGTGCGGGTCGCTCCGCAGGCGTTGCAGCAGAATCGCTTGCGCCGCGACCGCGATGGTGACGGAATACCCAATTTCCGTGATCGCGACCGTGACGGCGACGGCATTCGGAACCGGCGCGAGGACCGCGATCGCGACGGAATCCCCAATTTCCGCGACCGTGATCGCGACGGTGACGGCATTCGCAACCGCCGCGATTTCGACCGCAACAACAATGGCGTGACCGACCGTCGTTTCGACCGCAACCGCAACGGGGTGGTCGACCGCCGCTTCGATTATAATCGCGACGGCGTCCGCGATCGGAACTGGAACAACGGCGGTAACTGGAATCGCGGCTGGCGCAGCGATCGTCGCTATGACTGGCAATCGTACCGCTATTCGAATCGCAATCTGTTCCGGGCGCCGCGTTATTATTCGCCATACGGATATGGGGGAGGGTATCAGCGTTTCGGCATCGGCATCTATCTCGACTCCATTTTGTTTGGATCGAATTACCGGATCAGCGATCCCTATCGCTATCGCCTGCCCGATGCCGACTACCCTTACGAATGGGTACGCTATTACAACGATGTCATGCTGATCGACACGCGCAACGGCTACGTCGTCGATGTCATCTACGAATTCTTCTGGTAGCTGATTTGGCCCGGGGCTTGCCGCTCCGGGCCATTTTTGCGAGCGGGAGCGGATGCCCCTCAACCGCCTCGCCGAAATCGGACGCACGACCGCTGCGCGGCTCTCGCGACACCCCTCGATCCAGATGGTCGCGGGTCAGGGAATCGATCTCTACGTCTACCAGAATTTCCTGACGCCTGCCGAATGCGGCGGACTGATCGCCATGATCGATTCCGACCGAAAGCCGTCAGGCCTGTTGTCGACCACCGACGACAGCGAGTTCCGGACGTCCGAGAGTTGCGACCTCGATCGCTGGCATCCCTTTGTCGATGGCATCGACCGGCGGATTTGCACACTGCTGGGCATGAAGGCGCGCCAGGGCGAAACGCTGCAAGGTCAACGCTATGCCGTGGGTCAGCAGTTCAAGGCGCATCACGATTACTTCCACGTCAACGAAGATTATTGGGTTGCCGAAAAGAAGCGCGGCGGACAGCGTTGCTGGACCGCGATGATCTACCTCGACGAACCGACACGCGGCGGCGAAACCTGGTTCAGCGCAGCGGGCTTGAAGGTATCGCCGCGAACAGCGATGCTTTTGGCCTGGAACAACATCGACAGGCGCGGCGAGCCCAATGCTCAGGCGCTGCACGAAAGCCTTCCGGTCGAGGCGGGGATAAAGAACATCGTCACGAAATGGTTTCGCGAGCGATACTGGGCTTGACGGTCAGCGGGCCGTGACCCGCCAGATACGATTGCCGACGTCGTCCGCGACCAGCATTGCACCGTTCCGGTCCACGATAACGCCAACTGGCCGCCCTTGCGCCTTCCCATCCCCAGTCAAAAATCCGGTCAACACATCGCGCATCGGACCATTCGGATAGCCATTGGTGCCGAAGGGCACGAAGACGACCTTGTATCCGGACAACGGTTTCCGGTTCCACGAACCGTGCTGCCCGATGAATGCGCCGTTGCCGAAGTTGCTTCCAAGCGATCCGAAAGCAAGGCCGAGCGAGGCGGTGTGTGGTCCGAGCGCGTAGTCAGGACGCTTGGTGTATTCGAGCAAGTCAGGGCGCGGCTCGACGCGCGCATCCTGATAGCCACCCCAATAGCTGTAGGGCCAGCCATAGAACGCGCCGAAATCGACCTGTGTCAGATAGTCGGGGGCCAGGTCCGAGCCGAGCATGTCGCGCTCGTTCACCACGGTCCAGAGCGACTTCGACTGCGGCTGCCACGCCATGCCGACGGGATTGCGAAGGCCGCTGGCAAAAATCCGCATCGTTTTTGCGCCCGGCGAGACCTCAAGAATCGCGGCGCGGTGGTCCTCTGCCTCCATCCCGTTTTCACCGATGTTCGACGACGAACCGACTGATACATAGAGAAGCTTGCCGTCAGGGCTGGCGACGACGTTCTTGGCCCAGTGGTTGCCCCCACCCGGAAGCTTGACGACCAGTTCGGGCTTCGTCGCGATTTTCGTATCGCCCAGCTTGTATCGATACGCGACGAGAGCGTCATGATTGCCGATGAAGAGCCGGTCGCCGACCAACGCCATCCCGAACGGCGAATTAAGTCCGGTCAGAAATGCGGAATGCGATTCGGCGACCCCGTCCCCGTTCGTATCGCGCAACAGGGTAATCCGGTTTGCAGAGGGCACGCCTGCTCCGGCCTTGCTCATCAGCCAGCCCATTACGATGCCCGTTATCCCCTTGCTTTCGCGCGGCGGGGAATTGGTCTCGGCGACCAGAACGTCGCCATTGGGAAGCTCATAAAGCCAGCGCGGATGGTCGAGGCCAGCGGCGAATTCGCTGACCGACAGGCCCCGGGCCGCAGTCGGCTTCGCACCGTTCTGCCACCCGACGACCGAAGCAATGCCGACGGTCGGCAGCGTTTGCGGTCTTGGATCTGTGATCCGGGGCTTCGCGCCCGACACCGCTTCGACGGGCAACTGGGCAACGTCCGGGCGTGCGAAGGCAAACCAAAGTCCACCCAGGACGAGAAGAAACACGGCCACGCCGATCAGGAGTTTGCTACGCACGTCGACTATTCCTCGTATTTGGCGTGGACCGGGGGGTGAAGACGGACCCGGGTGGCACGACGGGCGTCGCCCTCGGTCACCTCGATGCGCCATCCGCTCGAATGCTCGAGACATTCGCCGGGTTGCGGCACGTGACCGGCAAGCACGAACGCAAGGCCGCCGATGGTATCGACGTCTTCGTCAATCTCGTCGAAGCGGGGGTCTATCGCAGCCGCGACATCCTCGAGTTCGGCACGGGCATCGGCCTCCCACAGGCCATCGTCGAGTGCCACGAGCATCGGTGCCGCGGCATCGTCGGTCTCATCCTCGATGTCCCCGACAATTTCCTCAATCAGATCTTCGATCGTGACGAGGCCCTCGGTCCCGGAATATTCGTCGATGACAATGGCGAGGTGAACACGCTTGGCCTTCATCTCCTGCAGCAAGTCGAGCACACCCATCGATTGCGGCACGTACAGCGGCTGTCGGATCAGCGGCTCGATGGTATCGGGATAGGGCGGTCCCCCGGCAAGCATCGCAAAGGCGTCCTTGATGTGGACCATTCCCACGACCTGATCGAGGCTTTCGCGGTAGACGGGCAAGCGACTGTGCGGTGCCTCCGCCAGCGTCGCGACGAGTTCCAGAAAAGTCAAAGTTTCGGGGATCGCGACGACGTCGGCACGCGGCACGCCGACATCATCGACAGTGCGTGCGCCGAAATCGAGCAGGTTTTTCACCATTTGCCGCTCGACCGGCGTCAGATCGCCGTCCTCGTCGGGAGCAGGGTCGCCTTCGTGTTCGTCGATGGCGTCGGCAATCTGGTCGCGAAGCGTGGGCTCGCGATCGTCGCCGAACAGCAAATTGCGCAAACTTCCGAGCAACCCCGTGTCGTTGCGACTATCGCCTTCTTTCATGGTGCGCGGTCAGTCCTCGACAGGGTAAGGGTCATGCAGGGCGAGCGCCGCCATCGCACCGCGTTCAATCGCTTCCATCGCATCGGCATCTGCGTCGGTCATGTGGTCATGGCCTAGCAGATGCAACATGCCGTGCACAATCAGATGCGCGGCATAGGCGTCCAGCGTCACGCCGCGCTCTTCCGCTTCCCGAGCGCATGTCTCGTAAGCCAGCACGATGTCGCCAAGCAGAATTTCGCCGTCATCGGTGTCGGCGAGGGTTTCGATCAGATCGGGCTGCACCATCGGAAAGGAAAGCACGTTGGTCGGCTTGTCCTGCTGGCGATACTGGCGATTAAGCGCCTGCACTTCGCCGTCCGAGGTAAAGCGGACCGAAATTTCGACCGTGGCGTCTGTCTCTGCCAGCGCCGCCTGCGGACTGGCGACGAGCGCTTGATTGGCTGCATTCTCGGCAAGCGCCTGCCAATCATGCGCCGGCCACGCTTCGACCTGAAGCTCGAGCGATATCATCAGAGCACCCGGGCAGGATAACGCATGATATTGCTGTTCGCGGCAATGCTTGGCATGTCGTTCGTCATTGCGTGGGCAACCAGCATCCGATCGATGGGATCGCGGTGAGTGTCGGGCAGAATTTCGCTGATTTTCCAGGCTGCCAAGCTCACACGACCCCTTCATAGGCCTGTACGATGCGGCCCACGACGGGGTGGCGAACCACATCGCCGATGCCGAAGCGGACCATCGCGATCCCCTCGATCCCTTCGAGTTTGCCGACAGCATCGTTCAGTCCGGATACCTGTCCGGCGGGAAGGTCGGTCTGATTGGGATCGCCGCAGACGACCATCCGGCTTCCTTCGCCAAAGCGGGTCAAAAACATCTTCATCTGGGCAGCACTGGTGTTTTGGGCTTCGTCGAGAATGATAAAGGCCTGCGCCAACGTGCGGCCGCGCATGAAAGCAATCGGCGCAATCTCGATTTCGCCCGAAGCGATCCGCCGCTCGACATGTTCGGCGGGAAGGCAGTCGTAAAGCGCGTCGTAAATCGGGCGCAGATATGGATCGACCTTCTCCTTCATGTCGCCCGGCAGGAAGCCCAGCCGCTCGCCGGCCTCGACTGCGGGACGCGAAAGAATGAGGCGATCGACC
>JANMKS010000453.1:0-2513 GCA_031372155.1 Sphingomonas sp. | reverse complement strand
ATCGGCCGCGACGTCGCTGTCTCCACGAAGGTCGATCCTGCCATCCTGGGCGGTCTCGTCGTAAAAATCGGATCGCAGCTGATCGACAATTCGATCCGCACCAAATTGAACACTCTCGCGCACAATATGAAAGGCTGACGGCATCCGCCGTCGGTGAAAGGCTGAAGTACCAATGGATATCCGCGCCGCTGAAATTTCCCGGGTCATCAAGGACCAGATCGCGTCCTTTGGCACCGATGCCGAAGTCTCCGAGACCGGACAGGTGCTGTCGGTCGGCGACGGCATCGCGCGCATCCACGGCCTCGACAATGTCCAGGCTGGCGAGATGGTCGCCTTTGCCAACGGTGTTCAGGGCATGGCGCTCAACCTCGAAGCCGACAATGTCGGCGTCGTCATTTTCGGGTCAGACTCGGAGATCAAGGAAGGCGATACCGTCAAGCGCACCGGCACCATCGTCGACGTCCCCGTCGGCAAGGGGCTGCTCGGGCGCGTCGTCGACGGCCTCGGCAACCCCATCGATGGCAAGGGGCCGATCGTCTCGGACCAGCGCAGCCGCGTCGAGGTCAAGGCGCCCGGCATCATCCCGCGCCAGTCGGTCAACGAGCCGGTGCAAACAGGCCTCAAGGCACTCGATGCGCTCGTCCCCGTCGGCCGTGGCCAGCGCGAACTGATCATCGGCGATCGTCAGACCGGCAAAACCGCCGTCGCGATCGACACGTTCATCAATCAGAAGGCGGCACACGCCGGGACTGACGACAGCCAGAAGCTGTTCTGCATCTATGTTGCCATCGGTCAGAAGCGTTCGACCGTCGCGCAGATCGTCCGCGCGCTCGAAGAAAACGGCGCGATGGAAGATACCATCGTCGTTGCAGCGACTGCGTCGGAGCCTGCGCCGCTCCAATTCCTCGCGCCCTATACCGGCTGCGCGATGGGCGAGTATTTCCGCGACAACGGCATGCACGCCCTCATCGTCTATGATGATTTGTCGAAGCAAGCGGTCGCCTATCGCCAGATGTCACTGCTGCTGCGCCGCCCGCCGGGTCGCGAAGCCTATCCCGGGGACGTCTTCTATCTGCACAGCCGCCTGCTGGAGCGTGCGGCCAAGCTCAATGCGGCCAACGGCTCCGGCTCGTTGACAGCACTCCCGATCATCGAGACGCAGGCGGGCGACGTGTCGGCCTACATCCCGACCAACGTGATCTCGATCACCGATGGTCAGATCTTCCTCGAAACCGATTTGTTTTTCCAGGGCGTTCGTCCGGCGATCAACGTCGGCCTTTCGGTCTCGCGCGTCGGTTCGGCCGCGCAGACCAAGGCGATGAAGAAGGTTTCGGGCAGCATCAAGCTCGAGCTCGCGCAATATCGCGAAATGGCGGCCTTCGCACAATTCGGTTCGGACTTGGACGCATCGACGCAAAAGCTCCTCAACCGCGGCGCGCGTCTCACCGAACTGCTCAAGCAACGCCAGTTCGCACCGATGCCTTTCGAGGAACAAACTGCGTCGATCTTCGCAGGGACGCAGGGGTATCTCGATACGATCCCGGTCGGCGACGTCACGCGCTACGAAGAAGCGATGATCGCCGACCTCCGCGCCAATCACGCCGATGTGCTGACAAAGATACGCGAAACCAAGGACTTGGGCGACGAAGCGAAGTCGGGGCTGAAGTCGGCTTTGGACAGCTTTGCGAAGACGTTTGCCTAAAGTGCACGGGTAACAACACACCGTCACCCCGGCCCCCGAGCCGGGGTCCAGCCTCTTCTGGATCGACGGTGCAAAAGAAGCTGGACCCCGGATCAAGTCCGGGGTGACGAACGACAGGAAATGGCATTTGGCCTCGTTAAAAGCCCTCAAGGTCCGCATCGGCTCGGTGAAGTCGACGCAGAAGATCACCAAGGCGATGAAGATGGTCGCCGCGGCAAAGCTGCGTCGCGCGCAGGAAGCGGCCGTCGCCGGGCGTCCTTATGCCGAGCGCCTCGAAGCCGTGATGGCCTCGCTCGCCTCGAAAGTGACCGTCAGCGCGTCGTCGCCGAAACTGCTCGCTGGCACCGGCAAGGATCAGGTTCACCTGATTGTAGTGGCTACCTCTGAGCGCGGTCTTGCGGGCGCGTTCAACACTAATATCGTGCGCGCCGCGCGCAAGAAAGCCGAGGAACTCGAAGGGCAGGGCAAGACGGTCCGTTATTACATTGCGGGCAAAAAAGGCCGTGTCCTGAAACGCTTCAGCCCGGCCTCTGTCCTACACGATCAGGAAATGGGACATATCAAATATGTCGCCTTCTCCGATGCCCAGATTGTCGCCGAAGACCTCATTCGCCGCTTCGAAGCGGACGAATTCGACGTCGCGCACCTTTTCTTTGCCAGGTTCCAGTCGGCGCTGGTGCAGGATCCGACCGGTATTCAGATCATCCCGGTGCCGCTAAAAGTTCACAAAAGCAACGGGGACGCGTCGTCATCTTTGTCATCTTCCGCAGCCGCGGTCGAATATGAACCCGACGAAGAGTCGCTGCTCGCC
>JANMKS010000227.1:0-2446 GCA_031372155.1 Sphingomonas sp. | reverse complement strand
AAAGCCCTGCCTGCCTCGCGCTCCTCGTCCGGGTAGTGAACGGAGAAGACCTTGGCATAGGCTTCCTCGTTCTTGTTGATCAGGTAGCCGCGCCCGGCATAATCGCCAAACCGACGCGGATCGACGCCCATCATGTCGATGGTCGGCTCGCCATCGACGATCCAGTGCGCCAGCTGCCAGCCGGCGCCACCGGCAGCCGTCACGCCGAAGCTATGGCCTTCGTTGAGCCAGAAGTTCCGCAAGCCCCATGCCGGGCCGACGATCGGCGATCCGTCGGGCGTGTAGGCGATTGCACCATTGTACACCTTCTTGACACCGACCTCGCCAAAGGCGGGCACGCGCTTTATTGCAGCAAGGATATAGGGTTCCAACCGTTCGAGCGCGTCGGGAAAGAGTTCGTACTCACTGTTGGCCGCCGGGCCGTCGAGATAGCAGGCGGGCGCGCCGGTTTCATACGGCCCGAGCAAAAGGCCGCCCGCTTCCTCGCGCATGTAATAGCTCGCGTCGGATTCGCGCAGCACGCCCATTTCGGGCAATCCCTTCGCGCGGCGTTCCATGATTGCAGGATGCTGTTCGGTAACGATGTACTGGTGCTCGACCGGGATGACGGGGATGTCCAGCCCGACCATTGCGCCGGTCCGCCGGGCAAAGTTGCCCGAGCAGGAAATCACATGCTGGCAGACGATATCGCCCTGATCGGTGGAAACCAGCCACTCGCCGCTCGGCTGTTGCGCGATCGCGGTCACTTCGGTGTTGCGATAGATTGTCGCGCCGCGCTGCCGCGCGCCCTTGGCCAGCGCCTGCGTCAGGTCTGCGGGCTGGATATAGCCGTCGCCCGGGTGCTGAATCGCCCCTATGATGCCATCGGTGTTGCACAAGGGCCAGATCGCCTTGACGTCGTCGGCAGTCAGGAAATTGACATCGACTCCGATGGTGCGGGCGACACCGGCGTAGTAATTATATTCGTCCATGCGGTCCTGCGTCGTCGCCAGACGGATGTTGGTGACTTTCGCAAACCCCGGATTGAGTCCCGTCTCGGCTTCAAGTGATGGATAGAGATCGACCGAATATTGATGGAGCTTGCCGACCGAGTAGCTGAGGTTGAACAGCGGCAGCAGCCCGGCGGCATGCCAGGTCGATCCCGACGTCAGTTCCCTGCGCTCGATCAGGACGCTGTCGGTCCAGCCCATTTTGGCGAGATGATAAAGGGTGCTGACGCCGACTACGCCGCCACCGATAACCACCGCCCTTGTGCTTGATAACATTGCTTTGGCCCGCCAGCACCCATCCTTATGCTAAAGCGCTTCACGATGGCACGGCAACATCGCAACACCTTACATGCCAGTCTCTAATGCAAGACATTAGTGATACGAATATCTATCGGAAGGTTTTGGTCCTATCACATAAAGCGACTGGACGGGCGTTTCGGCAGTGACCTACGCTGGCGCAAACTGGGGATGCAGGCAGGCATGACAGCGACCGACACAGCGTCGACGATCAGCACTATAGCGTTTATCGAAGCGATCGAGGCGCGGTTGCGTTGGCTTTCTTCATGGACGATCCACAATGCCAACCACCTGCGATCGAAGCGGGATGGGCTGAAGGTCGGCGGGCATCAGGCGAGTTGCTCGTCGATGACGGCGATCATGGCCGCGCTCTATTTCCACGCACTGCGCCCCCAGGACAGGGTCGCGGTCAAACCGCATGCCGGACCGGTGTTGCACGCAATCCACTATCTGCTCGGCACCCAGTCGCTCGATCAATTGCAGCGGTTTCGCGGGCTGGGCGGCGCACAAAGCTATCCGTCGCGGACGAAGGATCAAATTCCCGTCGATTTTTCAACCGGCTCGGTCGGCCTCGGCGTCGCGATCACTGCCTTCGCCTGCCTGGTGCAGGATTATTTGATCGCGCACGGGCAGATAGAGCCGGGCGATGCAGGCCGCATGATTGCCCTGATGGGTGATGCCGAACTCGACGAAGGCAATATCTACGAATGCCTGATCGAGGGGTACAAGCACAACATCCGCAATTGCTGGTGGGTGGTGGATTATAACCGCCAGTCGCTCGACAGCACGACCGCGGACAGGATGTTTCGCCGCTTCGACGATATTTTTGAAACCTGCGGCTGGCGCGTCATCACGCTGAAGCACGGGCGGCTTCAGCGCGAAGCCTTTGCCCGGCCGGGCGGGGCATCGCTCGAAGGATGGATTGAGAATTGTCCCAATGCCGAGTTTGCCGTGCTCACCTATCAGGGCGGCCCGGCCTGGCGTGCCCGCTTGCTGGCGGACATCGGCGCCAAGCCGAATGTGAAGGCGTTGCTCGACAGTTTCGACGACAATGCGCTGGCGGCGCTGATGACCAACCTTGGCGGGCATTGCGTCGAAACGCTGATCGATGCCTTCGACCGGGCACAGGACGAGCGACCGACGCTGTTCATTGCCTATAC
>JANMKS010000425.1:0-4137 GCA_031372155.1 Sphingomonas sp. | reverse complement strand
CATCCCGAGGCCGCCGACGCGGACTTTCTTATTTTCTGCACGCAGGCACCCGATTACATCCTGCCCACATCCGCGTGCATCCTCCAGGACCGTCTGGGGCTTCCCAAGTCGATCGGTGCGCTCGATGTCAATCTGGGTTGTTCTGGCTTCGTGTACGGCTTGGCGCTTGCCACCGGATTGCTGGCGTCGGGCGCCGCCAAATCCGTCCTCCTCGTAACCGCGGACACATATTCGAAATTCATCAACGCGCGTGACCGAAGCACGCGAACTCTGTTCGGAGATGGTGCCGCTGCGACCCTGATCGTCGGCGACCAACACGGCAGGATCGGACCTTTCGTTTTCGGAACGGACGGGAGCGGCGCTGGCTCGCTGATCGTGAAAGCAGGAGGTGCACGTGTTGCCGCGACGGAAGCTTCCCGCGAAGAGCACGTCGATGAGTTCGGGAACGTCCGCAGTGACGCAAACCTTTACATGGATGGCAGCGCCGTCATGAATTTTACGCTCCGCGAAGTTCCCAAGGTGTTGGACGACCTGTGCGCTGCCGGTGGATTCACGCGAGACGCGCTCTCGCATGTCGTGCTGCACCAGGCCAACAAGTTCATGCTGGATGCGCTTCGCCGAAAACTGAAGTTGCCACCGGAGAAGGTTCCTTATGAATTCGAAGCGGTCGGCAATACGGTTTCTTCGACGATACCTATCGTTATCAAGGCGTTAATGGACAGGGCAGAGTTGAAGCGAGGGGACACGTATGCGGTCGTCGGATTTGGCGTTGGCCTTTCCTGGGCCGCCGGTGTCGTCCGAATTTGAATGCAGGAGAATCTGAATGAACGAACTTTATGTCGGCCTTGCCGATATTTTCGAGATCGAGCCGGACTCGATCAGTGCCGTCACGCTGCTCGACGACGTAGCATGGGACTCGCTCGCGATGGTTTCGACCATCGCGCTTTTCGACGAGGTGTACGGCAAGGAGGTCAAGGTCGACGCCCTGAAGGCGTGCCGAACCGTAGGTGATATCGAGCGCCTTGCATGATGACGAGGAGCGGGAAATGACGCTGACTGCAGCCACCCTGACGCGCAGTCGCATCGCGGGCGTCGTGGCCTGCGTACCCGAACAGACCGTGACCAATGACGGCGCAAGCAACCTGTTCGGTGAGGGCACGGCGCAAGTCGTGAAAATGACCGGCGTTCATGCAAGGCATGTTGCGCCGGACGGCGTTACGACCGCCGATCTGTGCACGCATGCAGCCGAACGACTGCTGGACAAGGGTGGGTTCGAGAAGGACTCCGTCGATGCCCTGATCTTCGTCAGCCAAACGCCCGATTATCGCTTGCCTGCTACAGCGTGCCATCTGCAACAGCGCCTCGCCCTGCGTACCGGAATTGCCGCTTTCGACGTCAACCTGGGGTGCTCGGGATATCCTTACGGCCTCTGGCTGGCGGCGATGATGGTCGAGACCGGTGCTGCCACTCGGGTGCTGCTGCTCGTTGGCGACACCGTATCGAAGATCGTCGATCCAAGCGACCGCGCGACGGCGCTGCTATTCGGGGATTGCGGAACGGCCACGCTGGTCGTGCGCGCGGAGAGTGCGAACCCTATGAGCTTCGTCATGGGGTCTGACGGATCCGGCTGGGACAAGCTCATCGTTCCGAGCGGCGCTTTCCGGTCTGCATCGGTGCCCGCAGCGAGCGCTGTCGCGGCGGATCGGCTGTTCATGGACGGCGGCGAGATTTTCAGCTTCACATTGAAGGCGGTGCCGAAGCTAGCCGAGGCGCTTTACGCGGAGTCGGGGCAATCCGCCGATAATTTTGATTTTGTCCTGTTCCATCAGGCGAACGAGTTCATGATCTCGCACCTTCGTAAAAAGATGAAACTGTCGCCCGAGAAGGTGCCGGTCAACATCGGTCGTTTCGGCAATACCAGTTCGGCCACGATCCCATTGTTGATCGCCACCGACCTGGCCGATCCGATCAGCAATGGTCCACAACGGGTCGCCATGCTGGGCTTTGGGGTCGGCTTCAGTTGGGCCGCGTGCAGCGCCACGCTTGGAAATCTTTCTGTCAACGAATTGGTGGTGCTGTGATCTTCACGTCTGACGCGCTTGCGAGCAAGCGGATAGCGGTAACCGGCGCGTCTTCCGGTCTGGGGCGGGCGACCGCGATCATGCTTGCCGAGACGGGCGCAGAACTGGTCCTGTTCGGACGCGATGAGCAGCGGCTGCAGGAAACGATGTCCCGCTTGCCCTCTGGGCCTCACATGATCGGGGCAGGGGAGATATCGGGCATTGACGCGATGCACGAACAACTGGTTGCGGCGACCAAAGGACTTGCTCCGCTCGACGGCGTGTTTCATGCGGCTGGAACATCGGCGTTGCGCGCGACCAAGATATTGTCCGACGCCCATGTCCAGAGCATGTTCGGAGCGAGCGTGAATGGCGCGATGGGCATCGCCAAAGCGTGCGCCAAGCGCGCGGTCATGAACGATGCGGGTTGCATCGTCTTCATGTCGTCGGTCGCGGCGATCCGCGGTCGTGCCGGGATGGTCGCCTATTCTGCCGCGAAGTCCGCGATGCAGGGCCTGACGCGGGCGCTGGCTGCCGAATTCGCACCGCGACGGATACGCGTCAATGAAGTGATCGCCGGTGCCGTCGAAACCGAAATGCACGAGCAGATTATCAAGGGTCTCGATGAAAGTGGCGTCGATGCGTATCGCGCACGTCATCCGCTCGGTTTCGGCCGTCCGGCAGATATTGCCGCCATGATAACCTTCCTGATGACCGATGCGTCGGCCTGGGTCACGGGCGCATCCGTGGCGGTCGACGGAGGCTATTCGATCGTCTGAACTCTTGCTAGCGCGTCGCTTCCTCGAGAACGCCGGCAATCGCCTCGCGCATCGTGTTCAGGTCTTCGGGCGACAGCGTGGGATGAACGAGAAACATGATGCTCGTTTCCCCCAACTCGTGCGCCATTGGAAGCGGCGCGGCCGGTCGTCCGCCGCCCGCATCGAAAGCGCGTTCGAGATAGACTTCGCTGCATGATCCCTGAAAGGCGGGGCATCCGCGCGCGCTCAGCTCGGTCACGATGCGGTCGCGGCTCCAACCGGATTGCAAGGCTTCGGGAACGACATAGGCGTACAGGCGGTAATAGGCGTGCGTATCGTCCGCTTCCGGCAGCGGTACACGAACCGCGCCGAACCCCGACATCGCCTGCGCCAAAAGTGCCGCGTTCCGGGTGCGGCGCTGGTGCCAGTCGGGCATGCACGTCAGCTGGTGGCGGCCGATGACCGACTGCATTTCCAGCATACGCCAGTTCGTGCCGAAGCTTTCGTGCAGCCAGCGGTAGCCGGGCGGATGCGCGCGATTGTAAACGGCGTCCCAGCTTTTCCCATGATCCTTGTGCGACCACATCCGTGACCAGAGTTCTTCGTCGTCGGTGGTCGCCATGCCGCCTTCGCCACCCGTCGACATGATCTTGTCCTGACAGAACGACCAGGCGCCGACCTGACCGAAGCTGCCGACCGATTGCCCATGATGCCGCGCACCGTGTGCCTGTGCGCAGTCTTCGACGACGAGGAGATCGTGCGCGCCCGCAAGCTCCATGATCGTCGTCATGTCGCAGGGCCAGCCCGCCAGATGGACCGGAACGACCGCGCGCGTCCGCGAGGTCAGTCGCGGCGCAATGGTTGCCGCCGAAATGTTACCGCTGTTCGGATCGACGTCGGCGAAGACCGGCGTCGCGCCCGCGTTCACCACACTGGACACTGACGCGATGAAGGTGCGCGGAGTGACGATGACTTCATCGCCGGGGCCGATCCCCAGTCCCGTGAGCGCAAGATCGAGCGCCAGCGTTCCATTCGCAAGCGCAATGGCGCGCGACGTGCCGCACCACGCGGCAAATTCGCTTTCGAACAGGCGTCCTTCGTCACCGGTCCAGTAATTTACGCGTCCTGATTGCAGGGTCCGGGCAACCAGATCGACTTCCTCAGGCGAAAAACTGGGCCAAGGGGCGACACCGGCATTCAACATCGATGGACTTTCCAAACAGAACAGACGTGTCGCGGCACTTAAAGAAGGCCGCTTGCGATCATAAGGGCCAACATGACGCGTTCCCGGGGCCTGCGTCGCAATTCCCGCAGCGACC
>JANMKS010000400.1:0-2112 GCA_031372155.1 Sphingomonas sp. | reverse complement strand
GGAGCATGCACAATGAACCTCGGCCGCCTCAACCACATCGGCGTTGCAACGCCCTCGATCCCAAACAGCATCGTGCATTGGCGCGACGTGATGGGCGCGACCAAAATTCACGCGCCGTTCGATATGCCCGCTCAGGGCGTCCGCGTGTGTTTCGTCGATACGCCGAACACGCAGATCGAGTTGATCGAGCCACTGGGCGCGGACTCGCCGATCCACGGGTTCCTCGCCAAGAACCCGCTGGGCGGGCAGCATCATGTCTGTTTCGAAGTGCCCGACATTCACGCCGCGAAAGCCGAGTTCGAGGCGATGGGCAAGAAGGTGCTCGGCGAACCGCGCATCGGCGCGCATGGCACCTTGATCCTCTTCGTCCACCCCCGGGACATGGGCGGCATGCTGACCGAGATCATGGAAGTGCCGCACGCCTGATACGTCACCCCGGGCTTGACCCGGGGTCCCGCTTTCTACCTAGAGTGGGCAAAGCGCGCCGGACCCCGGTTCAAGCCCGGGGTGACGGTGATGTTGGAGAGACAATGACCTACGAAACAATCCGCACGGCCCGCGACGGCGATGTGCTCACGATCACGCTCAACCGGCCCGAACGCCTGAACGCAGCACCGCCGCAGATGTTCGATGAGCTTGGCGCTGTGCTGGACAATCTGGGCGATGCGCGCGCGCTCCTGATCATGGGCGAGGGACGGGCATTCTGCTCAGGTGCGGACCTCTCCGCGCGTGGAGAGCGGTCGGTATCGGGCGGTGCAGGGGCGTTCGAGGCACTGACAAACAGCTACAACCCGGTCATGCTCAAGCTGTCGAGATTGCCAGTTCCCATAGTGAGCGCTGTCAACGGCCCGGCAGCGGGCATAGGCTGTAGCCTGGCGCTCGCAGCAGATTTCGTCGTCATGGGAACGAACGCCTATTTCCTCCAAGCGTTCGTCAATATCGGGCTGGTTCCGGACGGCGGCGCGTCGTGGATGTTGGCGAGACTGGTGGGCAAGGCCCGCGCAACCGAGATGATGTTGCTGGGAGAGCGCATTCACGGGCCCAAGGCAGTGGAATGGGGGCTGGCCTATAAGTGTGTCGACGAGTCCGAATTGCTCACGCAGGCACAGGGGCTTGCGACGCGATTGGCGGCGGGTCCGACAATGGCGCTCGGACTGATGCGCCAGGGATTGGCGGAGGCGCTGGACGGCGATTACGCGAGCGCTCTTCAGCGCGAGGCGGAAAACCAGCGCCAGGCGGGCGACAGCGCAGATGCACTTGAGGGCGGCGCATCGTTCCTCATGAAGCGCAAGCCTGTGTTCCGTGGGCGGTAGTCATCCTTCAAACTGATATCAGGTCATTTTCGTCGTCGCTTTGCACGACGGTCAGGCCGCCGATAGAGGCAGCGGCTGACTGTATCGCGACATAGTCAATCTTTCCCGTTCCCAGAACCGGTAGCGCGGCCATCGCGACGATCTGTTTGGGCAACGCAATTTCTGCGATGCCATTTGTTTTCGCCCAGTTCTGAAGCGGCTTGAGCTGCGCATCGGGCGCGGTCGTGAACAAGACGAGTTGTTCGCCCTTGCGCGGATCGGGGCGAGTCACGACCGCGTGGTCGAAGCCGGGCCAGACCGCCGCCGCATAGCCTTCAACGGCGGGAAGCGAGACCATTTCGCCACCGATCTTGGCAAAACGTTTGGCACGACCGCGGATCGCGACGAACTGGCTTTCGTCGATCGTCACGATGTCGCCGGTATCGTGCCAGCCACCTTCCGGCGGTTGCAGGACGCCGGGCGCGTCGCTCAGATAATAGCCTTTCATGATGTTGGGGCCACGGATCGACAGGCGACCGCCTTCGTCGATTCCGGGCACGGGGTCGAGGCGACCTTCGATACCCGGCAGCAGTCGCCCGACGCTGCCCGGGCGATAGTGCATCGGTGTGTTGACGGCGATGACAGGCCCCGCCTCGGTCGCGCCATAGCCTTCTAGAATGCGGAGTCCGAACTTGTCGGCATAGGTGCGGCGCGTCTCGTCGCGGACCTTTTCGGCACCGGCGAAGATGTAGCGCAACGAGTAGAAATCGTACCCGTGCGCCATGCGCGCGTAACCGTTGAGGAACGTGTCGGTCCCGA
This sequence comes from Sphingomonas sp., assembly GCA_031372155.1. Taxonomy (GTDB): domain Bacteria; phylum Pseudomonadota; class Alphaproteobacteria; order Sphingomonadales; family Sphingomonadaceae; genus Sphingomonas_O. The sequence goes on along the minus strand of JANMKS010000400.1, from coordinate 1 downwards.
A
>JANMKS010000376.1:0-35062 GCA_031372155.1 Sphingomonas sp. | reverse complement strand
ATGATGAGAAGCGGACGGCCCGACTGAACGACGGCTTCCAAGATCGGGAGCATCGCCTGAAGGTTCGAAAGCTTCTTCTCGTGAATGAGGATGTAGGGGTCGGTAAGTTCGACCGACATCTTTTCGGGGTTGGTGATGAAGTAGGGCGAGAGGTAGCCACGGTCGAACTGCATGCCTTCGACGACGTCGAGCTCGAAATCGAGACCCTTGGCTTCCTCGACGGTGATGACGCCTTCCTTGCCGACCTTTTCCATCGCTTCGGCGATCTTCTCACCGACGACGGTATCACCGTTCGACGAAATCACGCCGACCTGAGCGATCTCGGCAGTGCCCGCTACGGGCTTCGAACGCGCCTTCAGATCCTCGACGACACGGATAACGGCGAGGTCGATCCCACGCTTCAGGTCCATCGGGTTCATGCCGGCTGCAACCGACTTCATGCCCTCACGGACGATTGCCTGTGCCAGGACGGTCGCGGTAGTCGTGCCGTCGCCCGCCATGTCGTTGGTCTTGGACGCCACTTCGCGCAGCATCTGTGCGCCCATGTTCTCGAACTTGTCCTTCAGTTCGATTTCCTTGGCGACGGTAACGCCGTCCTTGGTAATGCGCGGAGCACCAAACGACTTGTCGATGACGACGTTGCGGCCCTTGGGCCCCAGCGTGACTTTCACCGCGTCGGCGAGAATGTCGACACCGCGCAGAATGCGCTCACGTGCGTCGCGGCTGAATCTTACTTCTTTGGCTGCCATTTTGGCTACCCTTTCAAATGGTGTTGATCGTCAAAGGTTACGCGAAAGTTTCACCGAAAATCGTCAGGCGACGATTCCAAGAATGTCACTTTCCTTCATAATGAGCAGGTCTTCGCCATCGAGCTTGACCTCTGTGCCCGACCACTTGCCGAACAGGATCTTGTCACCGGCCTTGACGTCGAGCGGCGTGATCGTGCCGTCTTCGGCCTTTGTGCCCGAGCCAACGGAGACGACTTCGCCTTCCTGTGGCTTTTCCTTGGCAGTGTCGGGGATGATGATGCCGCCTGCGGTCTTCTCTTCCGCTTCGACGCGGCGAACCAGCACGCGATCGTGCAGGGGACGAAATGCCATAAGTCTTGCCCTCTTAGTCTGGCCCCAGCGGGGCGGGAACGGTTATTGGCACTCGTACAGGTAGAGTGCCAGCAGGGGTCATATGTGTTCGCGTTCATCGAAGGTCAAGGCGCAAGCCCGGATTATTGGGCGGTCGCCGTCCGATCCGTATCGGGTACGACAATTCGCGAGCCGAACGCATGCAGCGCGCATTCCGCATAGTCGCCGTCCACATCCAGCAGCGCCGTTGCCAGATTGCCAAATTGTACCGAACCAAGCCTTCTCAGGGAGGGTCGACACGCCCTGGTTAGCTTATTGGCGTCCTTCAACCGCCCTCCGGTCGTTGCCGTCCGGCACCCGGCAACAATCCCAACTGTCCGCGCCGCGACCAGCGACGGATCATCAGCACCGATACCACGAGCAGCCCGACGGCAAGGCCCGTCCAGATGCCTTGGCCCTTCCAGCCCAAAGCGAAGCCGAGCAGTACCGCCGCCCCGAATCCGGCGACCCAATAACCGAACGCGGCGATCAGCATGGGTACGCGCGTGTCCTGAAGCCCTCGCAATACAGCCGCCGCCACGACCTGTGCCCCGTCGAACAACTGGAACATCGCAGCAATCGCGAGATACTGGATCGCAAGCGCGACGACGCGCGCATTGGCCGCGTCGTCGCTGTCGATGTAGATGCCGACCAGGGCGCGCGGAATGAGCCAGATCGTAACGGCCGTCGTCAGCATGATCGCGGTCCCGGTAACGATCGCCACCCAGCCCGACCGCGCAATGGCGACGGGATCCGCGGCACCATAAGCAAGGCCGACGCGGATCGTTGCCGCCTGTGCGATGCCAAGCGGTACCTGAAACGCCAGTGCCGCAATATTGAGTGCGACCGCATGTGCAGCAACCTCGTCGACGCCGATCAGGCCCATCAGGATGGCGGCGCCACCAAATAGTGCGCCTTCAAGTGACCATGACAGGGCGATAGGCACGCCGAGCCTGGTGATTTCCATCAATCGCGCCCATTCGGAACGCCACCAGTTACCGAACAGACGGTAGCGGCGGATGCGACGATCGGACGCAAGGATGAGGGCATAGGCCATCACCAGCGCCACCCCCGTCACGACATTGGCAATCGCCGATCCTTCGAGTCCGAGCGCCGGGAAGCCGCCGTTGCCGAACACCAGCAACCAATTGCCGAGAATGCCGACCGCCAATGCCATCGCCGTGATCGCGAGCGCCCAGCCCGGCCTGCCGAGCGCCGCTGCGGTGATCCGCATGACGCTGGCGAGGACATTGGGGATGAGCGCGAGCAGTAGGATGTCGAGAAATGCGCCTGCCCGGGCGGCTACTCGCGCGTCCTGCCCCGCGAATCGCAGGATCGTCTCTCCGAACGCCAGCATCAGCATGAATGGTATGCAGGCGATGACCGCCAGCCACATTGCCATGCGAAACGAGCGCCGGACTTCGCGCACCGCATGCGCGCGCGCGCCCAGCTCCGCCGCGATGATCGGCGCGCACGCGCCCGTCAGGCCGATTAATCCCCACTGGACGAGGCCGTAGAGGAAAACGCCGAGAGTCGCCGCGGCAAACTCGACAGTGCCGAGGCGCGCCACGAATATGACGTCGACGGCATAGATCGCCATCTGCAGCAGGTTCGCCCCGACAAGCGGCCCGGCGAGCACCAGCAGCGCGCGCACTTCGCCCCCGATGCCTGTTGGCAGCGGCCCGGGAGTTGGCGGGGGAGCGGCAGGCACGGTCACGGCGCGCTGGTAAGCCGCGTTTACAGTCGAGTCACGAGCGTCTAGTGCGCGCAACCTTGACCGGAGGCGTGAAGTGAGACTGGTTCGTGGTGCCTGGAAGCTGCTCGTGGGCGTCAAGGACGCGCTCGTCCTGTTGTTCATGCTGTTGTTTTTCGGTCTTTTGTACGCGGGACTGACCGCGCGGCCGAACGCGAAGGCGATCGGCAACGGCGCCCTCGTTTTCGAACTCAAGGGCGGGATCGTCGAACAGCCTGAGGTCGCCGATCCAACGTCACTGATCGGTGGCGGCAACCTGCTTCGGCAACATCGCCTGCGTGATATAATCCGCGCGCTCGACACCGCAGCGACCGACGATCGCGTGAAGCTGGTGGTGCTCGACCTCGACGGCTTCACCGGCGGCGGACAGGTTGCGCTGGGCGATGTCGGCGAGGCACTCGACAGGGTGCGTGCAAACAAGAAAGTTTACGCGTTCGCCACTGGGTATGGCGACGACGCCTATCAACTGGCGGCGCATGCGTCCGAAATCTGGCTCGATCCGATGGGCCTTGCGCTTTTTCAGGGACCGGGCGGATCGCGGCTCTACTACAAAGGGCTGATCGATCGTCTCGGCGTGAACGCGCACGTGTACCGCGTCGGAAAGTATAAATCGTTCGTCGAACCCTATACGCGATCGGATCAATCGCCGGAGGCAAAGGCCGCAAGCGAAGCGCTTGCCGCGTCGCTGTGGCAAGGCTGGCAGGCGGACGTGGCGAAAGCGCGGCCCGCAGCGCGGCTCGCGTCGTATATCGCCGACCCAGTGACGGCGACGCAGGGCGGCGACCTTGCCGTCGCAGCTGTGCGCGCGGGCGTTGTCGACAAGCTGGGCGATCGCGACAGTTTCAGTCGCATGATTGCGGGAGTCGTCGGGCCGGGCAAACGTGACATGGCCTATGCCAGGATCGAACTCGCGCCGTGGATCGCCGCGCATCCTTTCAAGGGCGGCGGCGATATCGGCGTCGTCACTGTCGCAGGGAACATCGTCGATGGCGAGGCTAGCGCAGGCACGGCGGGTGGCGAAACGATCGCAAAGATCGTCGAGCGTGCCGTTGCTTCCGAAAAATACAAGGCGCTGGTCCTGCGCGTGGACAGCCCAGGCGGGTCGGCACTGGCATCCGAGCGGATTCGCGGCGCTTTGATTACGGCAAAGGCGCGCGGCCTGCCTGTCGTCGTGTCAATGGGCAATGTCGCGGCGTCGGGCGGCTACTGGGTGTCGATGGCCGGTGAGATGGTGTTCGCCGAGCCGACGACGATCACGGGCTCGATTGGCGTGTTCGGGATCATCCCGACGTTCGAGACGGCCTTGGCGAAAATCGGCGTCACGTCGGACGGTATCGCCACGACACCCTTGTCGGGGCAGCCCGACATCGTCGGCGGCACCAATGCCGCTTTCGACACGATCATCCAGAAAAGCATCGAGTCGACTTATGGCCGCTTCATCGGACTGGTCAGTGCGACGCGAAAACTGCCGCTCGCGCGCGTCAATGAGATCGCGCAAGGCCGCGTCTGGGACGGGGGGAGCGCCAGGCAATTGGGGCTGATCGACGCATTCGGTGGGATCGACGATGCGGTCGCCGAGGCGGCACGACGGGCCAGGCTCGACCCCGCAACCACGAACGCTGTCTGGCTCGACCGCCCGCTGACGTGGCGCGAGGCGCTTGCCGAGATGTTCGCCAATCGCGACCGGGACGAGGGACAGCAGGCGAACGACCTCCTGTCCACTCTGTCGCAGACACGAATGGCGATGCTGGGTCAGGCGGTGGCGGATGCGCGGAGCCTGGCAACGGGTTCGACGATACAGGTCCGGTGCCTGGAATGTCCGGTTTCGTCGGCGCCGTTAAAGCCGACGCGCCTGCTCGATGTGTTTCTTGCATGGATCGCCAAGTGATCGCCCTGCGGGCAGTGACGCCTGACGACGCTGTTGCGATGGCAGCGCTCTATGCGCCGTTCGTTGCGACCAATGCGGTTTCGTTCGAGACGCAGGTGCCGACCGCAGACGAAATGCGGGGGCGGATCGAAGCGGCAGGCGCGTTGCACCCCTGGGTCGCGGCGACCGACAAGGATTCGGGCACGATGCTCGGCTATGCTTTTGCAAAGCCGTTCAGGCCGGGCGAAACCTATCGCTTCGTTGCCGAAGTCGCGCTGTACACGATGAGCGACCTCGACGGACAGGGTATCCGTCGCAGCCTGCTTGCGAGCCTGGTCGCGACAATGACCGCGCAGAACTTCACCCAGGCGATCTGCACCCTGATGACCCCCAACGACAAGCTGATCCAGTTGTACGAGGCGGGCGGGTTCCGGCGCGCGGGCGTCTATCGTGAGGTGAGCTACAAGAACGGCCAATGGTATGACGTCGGCCTGTGGCAGCGCGAACTCGCCAATGCCGACACGCCGCCCGACGCGATCAAGCCATTCGCCGAGGTCGGTGTCGTCCGCGCCTAAAGCGACTGGTCGAATTTCGCGATGCAGGCATTCATGACCGGGACAGGCGATCCCGCCTCCACAATGGCTGCCATCGCCTTGTCGCGCTCGGCCTTGACCGCGTTATCACTGGTCGACCCGCGCGCTTTCAATTTCGTCACCACCGCCGGTTCGATGTCGGTGCCAAAACGTCGGTATCTGGTCAGGTCTGCACCATAGTCGCTTTCCTTGGCCGCAAGCGCCTTCGACAGCCAAGTGCCGAGTGCGGAGCACCCGAGTTGGGCCTGAAGCGCGTCGTCGGGTAGCACGGGCTGTTTGCCGGGCGCGGCGGCGGGAAAGGCTTCGTTGCACGGTGCGACGAGCGTGTCCCACTTGGCGCGGGTCACGTCGTGTTGAAGTGTTGGCATGGCATCGACGACCGCTGCGGCCGCGTCGTTTGTAAAGCTGCCGCCCTTCGCGCCAGCCAGCAGTGCGTAGTGCAGAATACGTCCCGAATCGGCGACGCCCATCCTGGTCCCCGCCACGGTAGATTGCTTGTCGATCGCGGCCGCCGCGATGACACCGCACGTCGCGGCGAGTTGCACCGGATCTTCGGGCAAGGCTACGGCAGGCTTCCCGCAGGACGACAGCGTCGCGACGATCGGCAACAGAAGCGTGAGACGACGCATGAATGCACTTTCCGATTGTTACGCTCGGGTATCATACGGTCGAGCGCACCAACGGGTTCCCGCTTAATCCTCGCGTATCAGGCTTGTCGTCCTGGTTTCGGGCAGCATGAGGTAGGCGATGACGGTCATTCCCACCATAGCTGCGACGTACCAGAAAAAGCCGCTCTCATTCCCCGAACTCTTGAACCACAGAGCAACATATTCGAGTGTTCCGGCGAGCAGCGTGTTGCCGACCGCATAAGGAAATGCGACGCCGAGCGCGCGAACGTGGGCGGGAAACATTTCGGCCTTCACCATTGCGTTGTTGGCGGTGTAACCGCCGTGCAGCGTGATGGGGATGAGTACCAGCCCAAGCGCGACGTAGGGCGAAGTCGTCTGACCGAGCAGAGTGTAAATCGGCACAGCGACCACCGACACGCCGATCCCGGCGACAAACAGAAGCGGCTTGCGCCCGAACCGGTCCGCCAGCGTTCCCGCGATCGGTTGCAGGCAGAACGACCACACCAGCGCCGCGGCAATAATCAACGTCGCAGTCTCCTTGTCGAAACCCGCGGTGTTGATGAGGTATTTCAGCATGTATGTCGTGAAAGCGTAGGAGGCGAGGCCGCCGCCCCCCGACATCATCGCGACCAGGATGCAGGCCTTGCGGTGGTCGCGCCACAAGAGCTTCAGCGACGATTGCTCGCGCTTCTGATCAATACCGGCGAACGACCGCGTCTCGGCCATGGTCCGCCGCAACAGATAGACGGCAAGTGCGAGTACCGCACCGATGACGAAGGGAACGCGCCATCCCCATTGCGACCACTGCGCCTCCGACAGCAAGGTCTGCAGCACCAACGCGACGAGGATGGCGAGCAATTGCCCGCCCGAGAGCGTGGCGTATTGAAAGCTGGACCAGAAGCCGCGGCGTGCGCTGGGTGCCATTTCAGAGAGATAGGTAGCGCTAGACCCGTATTCGCCACCGACCGACAGCCCCTGTACCATGCGCGCCAGCACGAGGATGACCGGTGCCGCCACCCCGACCTGCGCGAAAGTCGGCGCGCACGCGATCGCAAGCGAGCCCGCCGCCATCATGACAACCGAAAGCGTCAAGCCCGCCTTGCGACCGTGCCTGTCGCCGTAAATACCCATCGCCCAGGCACCGATCGGGCGCATCAGGAACCCGGCGGCAAAGATCGCCGCAGTGTTGAGCAACTGCGCGGTCAGATCGCCCTTCGGAAAGAACAGCGGCGCGAAGTAGATGCTGAAGGTGGCGTAAGCGAACCAGTCGTACCATTCGACCAGATTGCCCGCCGACCCCGCGACTATCGACCGCAAACGCTTGGTATCGATGCTCATCCGCGTCCCCTTGAGTGTCGGCTTATGCGACCGGCGCATCGCTTCTGCCAAGCCTGACGGCTTGTGTGCAGGCGTGCCGGTGCTTTAGGTGCGAGGCCATGCGCCGCATTTCGCCGACACTTGCTCTCACATTGCTCGCCGCAGGCTGCGTCGCGCCGCCGCCGCCCGCTCCGGCACCCCGCCCGGCCCCGGTTGTCCGTCCCGCCCCGCCGCCGCCTGCGCCCGCGGTCAACTGGGCGGACAGGCCAGCGGCCGCCGGCTACTGGCGCTATGAGGTCGAGCCGACCGGGAGCGTGGCGCGTTACGGCGAGGCCGGTGCCGCGCCGCTGTTTGCGATCCGGTGCGACCGGGCGGCGGGCCGAATCGCAGTGGCGCGGGCGGGCACCGTCGCGGGGCGCATGACGCTTCGCGGGACGACAGGCGCGCAAGGCTATGCCGCAACACCGCAAGCGAGCGACGGCATGGTTCTGGCGCAGGTATCGCCGCGTGACCCGCAACTGGACGCAATGGCGTTCAGCCGCGGGCGCATGTTGATCGGTCTTGACGGTGCAAGCGACCTTATCCTGCCGACGTGGGCAGAATTCACGCGGGTGATCGAGGATTGCCGCGGCTAGTCGTTCATCCGGAAGGTCACCGTCATCGTCCGCCACTCCTCGAACGGCGCGCCGTCGCGCGTCGCGGGCGCAAAACGCCAGTGGCTCATCGCCCAGTCGCGCGTCGCCTTGAAGAAGGCCTCCTGATCGACCTTGACGGCTTCGATCCTGAGTGGACGTCCGTCAAGCCCAACGAGCACGCGGACCGTTACCGATCCCTCGATGTTCATGCGCTGCAGGCCGGGCGGGTAAGGCGGCTGCGCATTGCGCCCGACGAAACGCGGCGCGACGATTACCGGATCCTTCGGCAATTCGATCTGCGTCATTTCCATGCCGAAGCCGCCCCCTGTGCCTTCTCCCAGGGCCTCCAACGGGCCAGGATCGGCCGCCAGTCCTTCGTCCGCGCCTTTTGACGGCACGATCACCTTCGCACGGACAGGTTGTTCCTGCTGCGACCGCGATTTGGAGGTGGGCCGGGCATCGTCCAGAAGCGGCAGGGGATCCTTTGGCAATTCGATGTTGCGCCCTTCGAGCGTCGTCTCGACGATTTGCGTGAATTGCGGCGCGAACAGCATCAAGCCTGCGACGCCGACGGCATGTATGACGACGACACCGACCATGACGGCGGGTCGACGCGGGTTCCGAGACAGATAACCATGATCTTGCATGACATCCTCCTGACCGGCGGCATCAAGGACGTGCCACCATGAACAAGATGTTACAACATAACACCACCGTGTAAAGAGACTGGGCAGTATGTTCGCTGGCGAGCTTGGGCAACTCGCGCACCACGGCACCAATTATTTTTTCCGGCAGGACTTGATCGCGACTCCGGGATGAATCATGTTGCGTCCGTGTCCAAGGTGGGCACGGCTTTTCAACTAGCGAAAGGAGGTGATCCGATGTCTCATGGTTCAGCACAGGGGTCGGGTAATTTCGTTCGGGAGATGCGCGCTCGATAAGCGCGACCATGGTCTCCCGGGCTCGAGATGATCTCTCCGGCCGCTGACCATGTTAGGGGTTGCCGGGTCGCCATGACCCGGCAACCTTTTTCATTTGTGCAGCAAAGGGGTGCCAAGCGGATGAACTCCTGCGGCGTTGCGCGTCCGCAGACGAAACGAACTATCAATCCTAAATCGATATGCCGGAAATCACCTTGCGGGAACTGTCCATGCGCGTTGCTCCAATTTTGACTGCGCTTGCCGTGATATCGGCCGCTGCACCCGCGCTCGCGGAGCGCGGCGTTCCATATTACGGGCCGAAACAGGGGATAATGGGCGAAGGATACAAGCACAGCGTGCAAAAGGACGGCACCTGGCGGATCGTCACCGAATATCACACGACCGATCCGATGGTGGCCATGGACATGGCACTCTATCGCGCGGCCGAAATGGCCCGCGAGGCCAATCAGCCATTTGTGCAAATCCTGAACGGGTATGCCATGTCGAGCTATGCTGTGGCATCCGGTTTTGTCTTTGCGCGCCCGAGTTCCGATTCGGCCGCACCGACGGCATGCAAGGCAAAGCGCTGCTACACGGCGGACGTCGCCAGGGTGCTGGATCTGCTCGGTGGACCAACGGGCAATCAACCGGGCGTCGCGAAACCATCCTCGGTCGATGAGCGTGGCAGGCAGGTCACGATTTCGGGCTTTGGCATCGGCGCTGTGTCCTGGGCCACGCGCTGATCTCTATTCAGCTGCGACCAATGCCGGCGTGTCCAGGTTATCCAGATGCCTCAGGTCGCCGCCGCGCGTTTCCCGCCCGAACCATGCGATCAAGATTATGCCGAGCGCGACCGGCGCGAGGATCAGCGAAGCAACGATGCCCATCGGCGGCACGAGCGCGGCGATTGAAAGCGCCTGCGCGCCCACTCCGCCAGCCTTCGTGCACGCCGCCACCCACCCCGTTGCACGCCCACGGACACGCATGGGAAAGCTTTCGGCAGTGTACGGCAGCAGGACCGCAAGCACCCCGTTCGATCCGACGATCAGCAACGCGACCGGAACAACGGGGCTTCCTGTCCCCGCAAACTCCAGTCGCAACACAAGCAGCAAACCGATCAGCGTCATGCCCAGCATCGTGACCAGCGACCATTTCGTGCTCCAGCGGCTGTACATCAGCGCCGACAGCAATACCGTCGGAAGCGCGATCAGCGCGGATTCGGCGAGCAGCCTGCTCGAAACCGCAATCGAATAGCCTTTTTCCTGAAGATCGCCCGGCAACCACAGCATCAGCCCGAAATTGATGAGGCCCCAGGCGATCGCGGCGGTCGACAGCGCCGCAAGCTTGCCGATGAGATGCGCACCCTGAAGCGCCGAGTGCACGTTGGCAGCCCCCGCATGTGCATTTTCGGAGCGTCGCACCACGGCCCCGAACTTCGCCATGACAGCCGCCGCCTCTTCCTTCCTTCCCCGCGCGATCAGGAACTTGACCGATTCGGGGATGAAGACGCCAAGCAGCAGCAGCAGCAGCCCTGTCGGCAGGTTCAGCAGGAACAGGATGCGCCAGGTGTAAACGGGTTGCAGCAACGCCGAGGCCGCGCTTGCCGCGAAATATCCACCAGCGGCGCCAAGCCCGCCGACCAGCACGAGGCTCCAGCCACGGTGCCGCGTCGGCATCATTTCAGCGAGCAACGCATAGGTGACGGGCAGCATTCCTCCGGCTGCCAATCCCATCAGGAAGCACATGAAGATGTTCCACGCGAGCGACGGCATCGCGCCGCAAATCGCCGTGCCCACGAAAAACACCGCCGACAGCAGGATTGTGGCCTTGCGCCCGTACAAATCGGACAGCACCCCCCAGAGAACCGAACCGCACACGGTGCCGATCAGCGCAAAGAACGGCAACAGCGACGCCGTGGATTTAGCGACGCCATATTCGCGGGCGAGTTCAGGCACAGCGAAGCCAAGCGCGGCCGGCTTCATCACGTCGATGATCAGCGCGAGTACGAGCACGATCATCAGCGACCAGTGGGCGGGGCCGAGCACCGCATCCTCGGGCGCGGCCACGATGATGTCGCGCCCCGCCTCTCGCTGAGCGGAGATATTTCGAGGCAGCAGGCCCCAGGCGGCGACCAGCACTCCGCCAACGATCAGCACCATGCCGACGGTCATATCGGCTTCCATCGGCATGCCCGCGAGCCGGTAACCCATCGAGCGCGCCGTCAGAAACATCGGCATGTGCAGCAGCACGCCCGCCGTGACGCCGATCACGCCAAGGACGAAAAGTCCTGTGCCTCGACGATCCGCCAATGTGCTGCGACTTCTCATGAGGGATGGCGTAGCGCTATCGTTGCGGTGGCGGAAGGAGGATCGTCACGTATCGGGACGGAAGGGCAGTTTTTCCGCATTGGGGACTGCCGTCATTCGGCTTTCATTCAGGGCGCCAAACGCTATCTACTCAGCACGCCGTGACCTTAGGAGACTGTTATGTTGAGAGTGGCCTCGATTGCCGGATTCGTAATTGCCTCGCTTGCACTGACGAGTGCCGTACAGGCGCACACCAAGGTTGCAGCGACCTCGCCTGCTGCGAATACCGCGGTGGCACCGACGAACAAGGTCAGCATCACCTTCAACGAAAGCCCGGTTCCCGCTTTCTCGGGCGCCGACGTCACAATGACCGGGATGCCCGGCATGGCTAATCACAGCCCGATGAAGATCAGCGGCCTGAAACCCAGCTGGAGCGCAGACGGCAAGACCCTGACACTGGTTGCCGGTCGCCCGTTTCCCAAGGGAACCTATCAGGTTTCGTGGCGCGCCGCGGGTGCCGACACGCACCGCGTGCAGGGCAATTACAGCTTCACCGTAAAGTAGGCGATTGGCCGATTGGCCGCTGACCGGCGTCAGGTTCGCGCTTTATGTGGACCTGATGTTGCTCTTCGGCGTGCCGCTGTTCGCGCTTCACACGCCCGGGCCACGGATCGGGCAAGGCGTGCTCGCGGCATTGGCCGTCGTCGGACTGCTTCTTTCGATGCTTTCGATCGCTCTGATGACGGCGGCGATGGCAGGCTTGGGACTTTCCGAGGTCGACTTCGCAAGCGTTCGAATGATGGTGGTCGAGACCGCAATCGGAAATGCCTGGGCGGTGCGGGTTGCGTCACTCGGGCTGATCATCGGCCTGGCCTGGGTGACGCCGCACGGCGCGACGGCTTGCCTGGCCGCAATCGCGCTCGCGTCGCTCGCCTGGACCGGTCACGGGGCTGCGGGCGAAGGGGCCGCAGGGCTTGTACAGCTTGGCGGCGACATCGTTCACCTGCTTGCGTCAGCGGCTTGGGTCGGCGCCCTGGCGGGACTGACCGCAATGCTTTTCCGCAGGCCTGACGTCACGACAGCCAGACAGGCGTTGGAGAGATTTTCGCGCGTCGGCACCGCGATCGTTGCCTTGGTGCTGGTCAGCGGATTGGCGAATACCGCCTTCCTCGTGGGCTGGAGCCACCTGATCGGTCTGCCGTCGACGAGCTATGGCCTGCTGTTGATCGCAAAGCTGCTGCTGTTCATCGCCATGCTTGGTCTGGCGGCACTTAACCGATTTCGGCTGACCCCTGCCCTGGCGGCGAACCCGACGCTGGCGGCCTTGCGAACGAGCCTTGCGATCGAAAGCGGAGCCGCAATCGCCGTTCTTGCGTTGGTGGCATGGCTCGGCACGCTCGAGCCGCCCATGTCGATGTAAGGTGATGCGATGGCGACGAAACAGGCGACCCTCTATCGGATGGTGCTTCCCGATCACACCTGCCCGTTCGGCCTCAAGGCGCGCGATCTGCTTCGCCGCGAAGGTTACCGGGTCAACGACACTCTGCTGACGACGCGCGAACAGACCGACGCTTTCAAGGCGGAGCACGGAGTAAAGACGACTCCGCAGATATTCATCGGCGGCAATCGTATTGGCGGGTACGACGATCTGAAGCGGTTCTTGGGAAAACCGGCGGTCGATCCCGATGCGACGAGTTATCGCCCGGTGATTGCGGTTTTCGCAGTCGCGGCGCTGATGGCGCTCGCCGCCAGCTGGGCGGTCTTTGGCGCACTGCTGACGGTGCGCGCCGTGGAATGGTTCATCGCGTTCAGCATGTGCATTCTTGCCATTTTGAAGCTGCAGGAGATCGACCGGTTTTCGACGATGTTCCTGGGCTACGATCTGCTGGCGCAGCGTTGGGTGCCGTATGGCAAAATCTATCCGTACGCGGAGGCACTGGCGGGCATATTGATGATTTCGGGCGCGCTCATGTGGCTGGCGATCCCGGTCGCCTTGTTTATCGGCACGATCGGCGCGGTATCCATCATAAAGGCCGTCTATATCGACAAACGCATATTGAAATGCGCCTGCGTCGGCGGCAGTAGCAACGTACCGCTCGGCTTCGTGTCATTGACCGAGAACGTGATGATGGTCGCGATGGCGATCTGGATGATGCGGTAAAGAACGCGCGCGAGGATTAAGCGCTACCGCAAGGCCTCCGCCAGCAAGCGTTTCGCCCGATCACCGTCCCAGTCCATGCCGCCGGTGATCCGCCAGACCTCTTTTCCGCCTGCGTCGTAGAGCACCGTCGTCGGCAGCATACCCGTTTCGAACGCGAAGCCGAGTGCGGATTTGTCGTCGCGGTAGCGCGAGAGATTGGGGAGCGCGCGTGCCGCCCACCATTTCGTCACCGCAGCGGCATCGTCTCCCTGATTGATCGTGATGACAGTCAATTTGCCCTTGCCGCGCGCCGAGAGGCGATCGAGCGAGGGCATTTCCTTGACGCACGGCCCGCACCAAGTCGCCCACAGATTGACGAGAACAGGCCGCCCCTTGAACGCGGCGAGCGTCACCGGCTTGCCGTCCGGCCCGGTGAAGGCGTCGCTCGGTGCCGCTTTGCCGCGCTGAGTGGTGTCGAGAGCGCCTGCCGGCTCGGGCGTCGAGGCGATCGTGTCGGCGGCATTGGGTTGCGGGGCGGGCGCGGGTTGCCTATCGCAGGCGGCAATCAGCAAAAGCGGAAACAGGGCAATCGACGCGCGCATAAAATCCAATCCGATGTGGGGTGGGCGCTTCGGCGAAGGCCCGGATGCGGTAATGCGCGCGATAAATGCCTCTTTGCCGTTCGACAAGCGGATGTGGCGACAGGACATTGCCGGGTCAAAGGCGCATGTCGCGATGCTGGGGGCGACCGGCATCCTGTCCGCGGCCGATACCGACACGATCGCGGCGGGGCTTAGCCAGGTCGCCGCCGAATACGAAGCGAACGGCGTGCCCGACGACGTCGCGCTCGAAGACATTCACATGGCAACGGAGGCGCGGTTGACGGCGCTGATCGGGCCGGTCGCGGGACGGTTGCACACCGCACGATCGCGCAACGATCAGGTCGCGACCGATTTCCGGTTGTGGGTACGCGATGCCGTGGACGCGACCGACGTTGCGCTTCGCGCGCTGATGATTGCGTTGCTGGAGCGGGCGGCCCAGCACGACAGCACCGTCATGCCGGGTTTCACGCACATGCAGAGCGCGCAGCCGGTGACGCTCGGCCACCATCTTATGGCCTATGTTGAGATGTTCGCCCGCGACCGGGGGCGGTTCGCCGGTGCGCGAGCCCGGCTCAACCGCTGTCCGCTGGGCAGTGCGGCACTCGCCGGGACCGGATTTCCGATCGACCGCGAGGCGACGGCGGCGGCGCTCGGTTTCGATGGTCCGACCGCAAATTCGCTCGACGCGGTTTCGGATCGCGACTTTGCGATCGAGTTTCTGACGGCGGCGGTCCAGACGTCGCTCCACCTGTCGCGGCTGGCTGAGGAAATCGTCATCTGGGCCTCGCAACCGTTCGGCTTCGTCGAGCTTCCCGATGCGTGGTCGACGGGAAGTTCGATCATGCCGCAAAAGCGCAATCCTGACGCGGCCGAACTCGTGCGCGGGCATTCGGGGCGTATCATCGGCTGCATGACTGCCCTTGTCGTCACGATGAAGGGCCTGCCGCTCGCCTATTCAAAGGACATGCAGGACGACAAGGAGCCGGTATTCGAGGCGTTCGACCTGCTCGGGCTCTCGCTTTCCGCGATGACCGGGATGGTGGGGAGCCTGACGTTTTCGGCCGAGCGGATGCGCGCCCTTGCCGAAGCGGGGTTTTCAACTGCGACCGACCTTGCTGACTGGCTGGTCCGCGAGGCCGATGTGCCGTTCCGTGAGGCGCACCATATCACCGGACGCGTCGTGAAGATCGCCGAAGAGCACGCATGCCGCCTTGCTGACGTGCCGCTTTCCCAGCTGCAGTCGATCGACCCGCGCGTCGACGCGCGCGTTTTCGGCGTGCTGACAGTCGATGCCTCGGTCGCCAGCCGCACCAGTCATGGCGGAACCGCGCCGGTGCGGGTAAGGGAAGCCATCGCCGCGGCCCACGCGGCACTGGACGCGCCGCTATGAAAAAGACAGTCGTTGTTCTCGGGTTGACCGTCGCGCTCGCGGCTTGCGGCGGCCGCCAGACACTCAAGCCGAAGGCAGGAGAAAGCCGTCCGCCGAAGTCGGAGATGGCGACAACACCGCCGACGACCGAGCAGTTGCTGACGCCCGACGATCAGGCGCGGCCGAAGCGGACCGACGAATTGCTTCGTCAATCCGAACAGCGCCGCGACGACAAGTTCGACCTGCCGCCACCCGGCTGAGCGATGGACCATTTCGAATACAGGAACGGCATTCTTCACGCCGAAGACGTACCCCTGCCGCAGATTGCAGCGGAGGTGGGAACGCCCGTTTACGTCTACTCCCGGGCAACGCTGGAACGCCATGCAAGCGTGTTCCAGGATGCAGTAAAGGCGGCAGGCCGCACCGAAGTTGCCTTTGCAGTCAAGGCCAATCCGAACCTTGCGGTGCTGCGTGTGCTGGCCAATGCCGGAATGGGTGCCGACGTTGTGTCGGGGGGCGAGCTGGACCGGGCACTTGCGGCGGGTATGGCACCCGAGCGTATCGTCTTTTCCGGCGTGGGCAAGGCCGATGCCGAGCTGGCGCAGGGGCTCGACCGCAAAATCGGACAATTCAACATCGAGTCCGAAGAAGAAGGGCGCGAGCTCTCCGCGATTGCGGTGGCGCGCGGCGAAACCGCCGACGCCGTCCTTCGGGTCAACCCCGACGTCGACGCCGGGACGCACGCGAAGATTTCGACGGGCAAGGCCGAAAACAAGTTTGGCGTCCCGATCGGCAGCGCGCAGACGATCTTCGCGCGCCTTGCCGCGCTGCCCGGCCTCAATATGCGCGGCGTGGCGCTGCACATCGGCAGCCAGTTGCAATCGCTCGATCCGCTCGAGTCCGCGTTCGTTCGCATGGGAGAGCTGGTCGCACAGTTGCGCGCAAGTGGTCAGGTAATCACGCACGTCGATCTGGGCGGGGGGCTGGGCGTACCGTACCGTCCCGGCGAACTTCCCCCCACGCCGCACGATTACGGGGCTATGGTCGCGCGGGTGACGCGCGGATGGGACGTGACGCTGATGTTCGAACCCGGCCGCGTCATCGTCGGCAACGCGGGCGTACTGCTAACCAGTGTCATCCGCGTGAAGCCGGGCGTTTCCAACCCCTTCGTGATCGTCGACGCGGCTATGAACGACCTCGCCCGGCCGGCCCTGTACGATGCCTATCATCATTTCGAGCCTGTGACTGAGGGCGCGGCGCCGTGGACCGCGAACATCGTCGGGCCTGTGTGCGAGAGCGGCGACACTTTCGCGATGGGCCGGGAATGCGGAACGGTTGCGGCAGGAGACCTGGCAGTGTTCCGGACTGCGGGCGCGTACGGCGCGACGATGGCGTCGACCTACAACAGCCGGGCACTGGTTCCGGAGGTTCTGGTTAGCGGCGACCGCTACGCGGTTGTGGCGGACCGGATCGCCGCCGCGACAATCATGGGTGCAGAGCGGGTGCCTGAGTGGCTCCCCTAAAGGGGAATACCGAAGCGTGGCCCAATCGTGGCCAGCATCAGATACAAGGCCACCGTCAGCACGCACCCCGTCGCAAGCGCCGGCCAGAACCCCATTCCAGAGCGCAGCAGCATCGGGATGACGAGGAACATCGGCAGCGAGGGAAGAACATACCAGAAAGTCGCCTGAGCATGCGCAGCCATGCGGACGGGATCACGCGTATCGCGCCACAACCAGACCATTGCGAGGATCGAGACAAGCGGAAGCGACACAACCAGCGCGCCGATTCCAGGAGAGCGACGCGCGATTTCCGAAACGGCGGCGACGATCACCCCCGAAAGGAGCGCTTTAAGGATCAGATAAGCCATCACGCCCACTCTATGGTGAAAGCGCAGCCAATGGAATGTGCGGTCAGCGCCCTGGCGGCGGCGGCGGCGCGGCACCCGGCGGCAATTGCTGTCCTTGCGCCTGCATCTGCTGCATCTGCGCCTGCATCGCCTGAATTTCGGCCTGGCTACGGAAATCGAGCATCGTCACATCGAAGAAGAGCACCGAATTCGCAGGAATACGCTCGTTCGCGGTTGCGCCATATCCTTGGGCGGGGGGAATACAGATCTTGTACTGGCCGCCGGTCTGCATGGTTTTCAAGGCTTCGGTGAAACCGGGGATCATGCCCTGGACCGGGAACGGCACGCGCTGACCCGCATCGAATTCCTTGCCGTCGCGCAGCGAACCCTTGTAGTCGACAAGAACCACGTCGGTGTCGGTCGGACTGTTGCCCGCACCGGGCTTCACGGTCTGGATCATCACGCCCGACGCTGTGGCGACCGGCTTTGCGCCGGTGAAATCGCGCGTGCTGCACGCGGCTCCGACGGTTTTCGATGTTCCCGCCCAAGCGAGGCCCGCAGCCGCCAGAACGGCCGCACCGACGCCGATCCACAGCCGCGTTACCGCGCCCTTTTTGACAGGACGCAGCGGCACCGCGGTAATCTCGCTCATTTACTTGACGCCGTCACGCTCGGCGCGCTTGCGCTCCAGCTTGCGCGCGCGGCGGACGGCGGCGGCGCGTTCGCGCGCACGCTTTTCCGACGGCTTTTCATAGTGGCGACGAAGCTTCATCTCGCGATAAACGCCCTCGCGCTGCAGCTTCTTCTTCAGCGCGCACAGCGCCTGATCGACATTATTGTCGCGCACCATGATCTGCATAAAAAACTTCGGCTCCGGATAACAAAAAAGAAAGCCACGCGCGCGGACGCGGTGGCGGAATTGGCGGCGCTTAGCGCGCTCGGGCCGATTCTTCAAGCCCTAGGTGGGGAGCCGATGCTGGCCGGGCGAAGGGGGGAGTACACCCGGCCAGTTCGATTGCCGTGCCGACCTATGGCATCAACACGGTATCGACGACGTGGATCACGCCGTTCGATTGCATGACGTTACCGATCGTGACGTGGCTCATGCCGCCCTTTGCATCAGTAAGCATGATACGGCTTCCCATCATGGTCGCGGTCAGAAGGCCGCCGTTGACGGTCGTGAGCACCGCCTTGCCGCCGCCTGCCTTGATCGCCTTGGCAATATCGACGCTGGTCATGCGGCCTGCGACGACGTGGTAGGTTAGAATCGCGGTAAGCGTCGCCTTGTTCTCGGGCATCACCAAAGTGTCGACCGTTCCTGCGGGAAGCTTTGCAAACGCGGCGTTGGTCGGCGCGAACACGGTGAAGGGTCCCGCACCCGAAAGCGTATCGACAAGGCCGGCAGCCTTGACCGCCGCGACGAGCGTCGTGTGATCCTTTGAATTGACCGCATTTTCGACGATATTCTTCGTCGGGTACATTGCCGCACCACCGACCATGGGATTTTTTGCAAGCGCGGGACTCGCGACTGTCGCCAGCGCAATCGCGGCCATCAGAGCAAACTTCTTCATCGGGGATCCTTCGTAAATTGCGACGCAGCCGCGTCTGGCGACTGCTGTACCGAGATACGAAGGGCCGATGTCGAAGGATGCACGACAATCGTTTCAGGTGCGGATTATTTTTCCGGTGGCGACGATTGGTCCACCCGGTGCGCCCGTTGGCGAGCCGCCCTTTACCTCCTGGGTGATGGCAAATGTCGCGCCCGGCGTAACGACATTGCGCGCCACCGGGTCGAGCTGCCGACGCGTCACTGCCTTCGCATTGAAAACGCCAAGCGATTTCGGCACGCCACCTTGTGGAATGATCCAGAATTCCGCATCGCCGGTGCCCGGATCGAGCACGTCGGGCGCTATCGTCAGGGTTCCCGAAGTGGCATCGTAAGTTGCGGCGATCACTGCGCCCGTTTTACCCGAAAGCGCAGCGACCATTGGCGCGGCACGGGTGACGGGGCCGACCGGTACTTCCGAGGGCCGAGAGGCGAGCATGACCAGCAAGACGGCCGCAAGCGCCCCCGTTGCCGCAGTTGCCCATTTCCACGGCGTTGCGCTCACCGGATTGTCGTTCACGGGAAGCTGCGCCACGATACGCGGCCAAACACCCTCAGGCGCGGTCGTCTCGACTTCGCGGACAAGCGGCGCAAGCTGATCGCGCCACCAGGCGATACGAAGCGAAAGCGCGGCATCGCTTCGCGCGCGCACCTGCACTTGCGCGGCTTCCGCATCGTCGAGCAGGCCGAGTGCGAATTCCGCCGCGAGGATGTCGTCATCCTCGGTCATGCCAGGCACGCCTTGAGCTTCATCAATGCACGACGGACGCGACTCTTGATCGTGCCGAGCGGCTGCGACGCGCGCACCGCGATGTCGGCATAGGTAGAGCCGTCGAAAAAGGCGGTGCGGATCAGCGTCGCGTCGTCCTTGTGCAAGGTTTCGATACACGCGACGATGCGCTCGTCGGCCTGATGCGATATCAGGCACTGTTCGGCATCGGGTCGGTCGTCGGCAATCTCTGCCGCGACGTCGAGCGGCATCATCACCCTCTTGCCGCGCGCGCGAAGCCTATCGATGGCGCGATTGCGCGTCAGCGTGACAAGCCAGGTAATCGGGCTTGCCCGCGCAGGATCGAAGGTTCCCGCTTTCTGCCAGATATTGATGAAGGCATCCTGCAACACGTCCTGTGCATCTTCGGGTTCGGGAAAGATACGCAGGCAAACGCCGTATAGCTTCGCCGAAGTCCGCAGGTACACGTCCTGCAGGGCGGAACGATCACCGTCCGCCACGCGTTGCAGCGCCGCGACCAACGCTGCGCGATCGATCGAGGCGACGTCTTCGGTCAGGACAGTTCGATCGCCATCGCGGTCGCCTCGCCACCGCCGATGCAGAGCGCAGCAACACCGCGCTTCAGGCCACGCGCGGTCAGCGCCGCTATCAAAGTCGCAAGGATGCGTGCACCCGATGCGCCAATGGGGTGACCCAGTGCAGTGGCCCCGCCGTTCACGTTGAGCTTATCGTCGGGAATGCCCAGTTCCTTTGCCGCGATCATCGCGACAACGGCAAACGCCTCGTTCACCTCGAACAGGTCAACGTCGGCCACCGACCAGCCCGCCTTCTCGAGTAGCTTGCGGATCGCAGGAACAGGCGCGGTCGTGAATTGGCCCGGCGCATGGGCGTGCGCGGCGTGCGCAACGACCCGCGCCACCACGGGCAAGCCCTGTTCGCGGGCAACCGACTCGCGTGTCATGACAAGCGCGGCGGCTCCGTCGGAGATCGACGACGCATTGGCGGCTGTAATCGTGCCGTCCTTGGCGAAGGCGGGCTTTAGCGAGGGAATCTTGTCGGGGCGCGCGTTTCCGGGCTGTTCATCGCGTTCCACCAGAGTCGTGCCGCCGCGCCCCGACACTTCGACTGCAACAACTTCGCCGTCGAACGCGCCGCTTTCGATCGCGTCTTTGGCGCGCGCGAGCGAGCGCAAGGCATAGCCATCCTGTGCTTCGCGCGTGAATTGATAGTCGCGCGCCGAATCTTCGGCGAACGAACCCATCAGGCGACCGGGATCATAGGCATCCTCAAGCCCGTCGAGGTACATCGAGTCCTTCACGACGTCATGCCCGATCCGCGCGCCGCCGCGATGTTTTCCCAGAAGATACGGTGCATTCGACATCGATTCCATGCCGCCCGCGACGATGATATCGGCGGAACCCGCAGCGAGCGCGTCGTGCGCCATGATTGCCGCCTGCATGCCCGATCCGCACATCTTGTTGACGGTCGTAGCCTCGACCGATTGCGGAAGGCCCGCACCGAGCGCCGCTTGCCGGGCGGGTGCCTGTCCCAATCCGGCGGGCAGGACGCAACCCATGAAAATCTGATCGATATTGTCAGGTAAAACGCCTGCACGCTCGACGGCTGCGCGCACGGCAGTAGCACCCAGCGCGGTTGCACTGACCGAGCCGAGCGCGCCCTGGAACCCACCCATCGGTGTCCGGGCATAGGAGCAGATGACGATCGGATCGTAGTGCATTGCGCCTATCTAGGGAGCAAGAACGGGTTCGTCACCTCTTGCTCAAGCAGCCTCGAGCTTTGCCAGGCCAGGACGCACGTGCATTCGCTGCGGCCTGTCGGTCGCGCGCGATGGGCTGGCAATGGTTTTCATGAAGGTCCATTCGTTCGTCGCGCGGTCTGTCTCCAGCGTGAGCGTCATATATCCGCGCCGCGACGTGTCCGCCCATTTCAGTTCGGGACTGCTCCCGACCAGCGCAGCGGCAACCAGTTTCGGGTCGGCGCCGACCGCGTATTCGTAGCCCGGCGAAGTCACTGCATGCCCGGCGAATTCTACCCCGGCCGGTCGGCCACCATTCGATAGCTCGTAGGCCCATGCGTTGTGACTATCCCCCGAAATCATCACGAGGTTGGCGGACGCCGCCTGCGCCGAAGCCAGCAGGCGTTTGCGCGCCGTCGGATAGCCGCCCCAATTGTCGAAATTGAACGGCAGTCCCGCCTTTGCGAGTTCGATGCCCGCCAGCGTGTAGCGGCGATTGCGTTCGGGTGCATCGGGCTTCAACCACGCTGCCGCTTCCCTGGGCATATAGGTTTCGCCCATTATCGTGCCGGTCCCGACGACCTGCCAGCGCCGTTTGGCCTTCACCGACGCCTTTAGAGCGTGCGAAAGCCAGCTTTCCTGAGTCGTGCCCATCATTGTCACTGCCGGGTCGGCCCAGCGTTCGCGCTTGAATGCCGCGAGTGATCGCGGAATGTCGCTTCCTGCGAACAGCACGTCGGTTTCGGGCGGAGCCGAACGCATCAGCAAGCGCGTATCAGTGCGAAAGACTGTGCCGAGATTCCCGAGGTCATAGGCCTTATACGGCTCGTCGCCGACCGGCATCCATTCACGATAGGCCTGGCTCGCGGCGGCGCGCCGGGCGTTCCAGTCGCCCTCGTCGGCCTGGTGATTCTGCGCGCCGCCTTCCCAGCTGTCGTTGGCTGACTCGTGGTCGTCCATCGACGCGATCATGGCGTGGCGGTTATGAAGCGCCTGAAGCTGGGGGTCGGCGCGGTAGCTGGCGTAGCGTAGCCGATAGTCGGCCAGCGCAAACAGCTCGCCCTGCGGTTGAACGAGGTTCCAGCGCGGCGAGTCGGCCGGGTAGCCGCCACGTTTATATTCATAGAAATAATCGCCCAGGTGCATCGTGAGGTCGAGATCGTCGCGGGCGGCGGCGTGCCCGTAAGCATTGAACTCACCTGCCGGAAGATTGGAGCATGAAAAGATCGCAAGGTTGAAGCTGCGAACGGTGTCGACCGGCAGCGTCCGCGTCCGGCCGACAGGCGACACCGATCCGTCCTCGCCGACGAAGCGGTAATGGTAACGCCGACCGGGCGCGAGGCCATCGAGCGTGATCTTCACCGTCCAGTCGCGCCAAGGCCCGGTGATCATCTCGTTATTTGCGACAAGACGGGCGAAGTCAGGCGTTTCGGATATTTCTGCCCGGACATGAGCAGTCTTTGCCGAGCCCACGAAGCGTGTCCACAAAAGTACCGAGTCGCTCGAAGGTTCACCGCTAGCGACATTATGTGTAAACCCGCGTGCCGCCGCCAATGCTTGCGCGGCGAGCCGCCCGCCGGGAAGGATGATACCGCCCATGCCGAGCGCGGCAGTGGCAACGAGTTGGCGACGGTCGATCTGGATCATGTGGCTTGCCCTGGCTGCAGAATGTGGCGTGCGTGTTACTAAATGCGTTCGGCCGAACTGACCGCGTCGGCGGCGCGGAGAGCGGCGAGAATTCGCATCAGATGGTGGAGATCGTGGACCTCCAGATCGGCGCGAAACGTGTGGAAGCTGGCGTCGCGATTCTCCAGCTTCAGGTTTAGGATGTTTGCCTTGTGGCTGCCGAAAATGCCGGCCATCACCCCGAGCGAGCCGGGCTCGTTCTTAAGGACCACGCAGAGTTGCGCCGTCCCGCCGTCGGAGCCGTCGCCCCAAGCAAGATCGATCCAGTCGGCATCGGTGCCGTCGGCTAGCTTCGGGCAATCGATCGCATGAACAAGGATGGGTTCGTCGGCGCGGCGCAGCCCGACAATACGGTCACCGGGAACCGGGTGGCAGCATTGGGCAAGGTCGAAGGCAACGCCAGGAGTGAGGCCACGAATCGAGACTGCCTCTCGCTGAGGCAGCGCAGGAGCCGCAACGTCGCCGCCCGCCGAGCCGGGCATCAGCGCCTCCATGACCTGACCATCGCTGAGCGATGCGCGCGCAATGGCTTCCATCAAGGCGGATTCGTCGGATATTCTGAGGCGCTTGAGCGCGGCAGACATCGCGCCCGCACCAAGCTGCGCGGGCAGGCGCGCCACAATTTCGTCGTAGATCTTGCGCCCCAGTGCGACATTCTCGCCGCGCTCCTTGTTGCGGACAAAGCGACGAATGGCGGCGCGCGCCTTGCCGGTCGCAACGAAATTTAGCCAGGCCGGCTGCGGTTCCTGCGCCTTTGATTTCAGAATCTGCACCTGATCGCCATTTTCGATCTGGGTGCGCAGCGGCACGACGCGACCGTTGATTTTTGCTCCAACCGCCTCGTTGCCGAGCTTGGTATGAACGGCATAGGCGAAATCGACGGGCGTCGACCCCTTTGGCAACTGGAACAGCTCGCCCTTCGGCGTGAACGCGAAGATGCGGTCCTGGTACATCGCCATCCGCGTATGTTCGAGCAGCTCCTCGGCGGTGTCGGCATTGTCGAGGATTTCGACGAGGTCGTCGATCCAGCGCGCAGGCACGTCGGGCCGCTTGGCGCCCTGTTTGTAGGTCCAGTGCGAGGCGAGCCCGTATTCGGCCTGCGCGTGCATTTCCGACGAACGAATCTGAATTTCGATCCGCATCTTTTCCGAATGGATGACCGCCGTGTGGAGCGACCGGTAGCCGTTGCGTTTCGGTGTCGACACATAGTCCTTGAAGCGGCCCGGCACCATCGGCCAGCGGCGGTGGATGGTGCCCAGCGCCTTGTAACAGGCATCGGCATCGGGAACGATTGCACGAAATGCCATGACATCGGACAATTGTTCGAAGCTGATGTGCCGCTCGGCCATCTTCTTCCAGATCGAGTAGACGTGCTTTTCACGGCCTGACACGTCCGCCTCGATCCCGGCGCGACTGAGCAGCAGTTTTAGCCCCGATCCGATTCGCGCGATCTGATCCCCGCCGCCCTCGTGCAGCTGTTCGAGGCGCTTGGTAATTGACGCATAGGCATCGGGTTCCAGCTCACGGAATGCGAGCGTCTGCATCTCGTTCATGAACTCGTACATGCCGATGCGTTCCGCCAGCGGCGCGTAGATATCCATCGTTTCGCGCGCGATTCGCCGGCGCTTGGCCGGATCGGGGACGAAATGCAGCGTCCGCATGTTGTGAAGCCGGTCGGCCAGCTTCACGAGCAGAACGCGAATGTCGTCGGACATCGCCAGCAGAAACTTGCGGAGATTTTCGGCCGCGCGTTCGTTTTCGGTCTGCGCTTCGATCTTGCTCAGCTTGGTGACGCCATCGACCATTCGGGCGACCGACGGTCCGAATTTGGCTACGATTTCTTCGTGCGTGGTCAGCGTATCCTCGATGGTGTCATGGAGGATCGCCGTCGCAATCGTCTCGTCATCGAGGTGCAGGTCGGTCAATATACCCGCGACTTCGATCGGATGACTGAAATAAGGGTCGCCCGAAGCGCGCTTCTGCGATCCGTGCATCTGCATCGAAAACACATAGGCGCGATTGAGCAGTGCCTCGTCGGCGTCGGGGTCATAGGACTTGACCCGCTCTACAAGTTCATACTGGCGCAGCATCGCAGGGTTATGATGGGCGGAAGCGACGCGCAAAGGCAACCGCTTGTTGGCGGGCCCTAACCTTCGCGGTGATAGGGGTGACCGGCAATGATCGTCGTGGCGCGGTAAAGCTGTTCGAGTAGCATCGCCCGGACGAGCAAGTGCGGCCACGTCATGGCGCCGAAACTCCACAGCAATTCGGCACCCGCACGTTCGGTGTCGGTCAAGCCGTCTGCGGCCCCGATGAGAAAGCGCACTTCGCGCACCCCCTGGTCACGCCATTCGGAAAGCAGTCCTGCGAATTTCGTCGACGACAGCATGCGGCCGCTTTCGTCGAGCGCAACAATTCTCGAAGGGGTTGCCGCCATCGCGGTCCTGCCGCCGACTTCGGGAAGTTCGGTCAGTTGAAGCGGCCAATCGATGCGACGGGTGTAGCGATCGACCAGTTCGGCCTCCGGTCCTCGACCGATCTTGCCCCGCGCGACGATATGCAGCTTCAATGTGTGGTTGGCGCTTCCGGTGCTTCGCCAAACGCCCACATGCGTTCGAGATTGTAGAAGCTCCTGACCTCGGGCCGGAAGAGGTGGACGATCACGTCGCCCGCGTCGATGAGCACCCAGTCGGCCGCAGGCAGCCCCTCTATTCGCACAGGTCGACGCGTCTGCGCCTTGATCTTTTCGGCGAGCTTCATTGCCATCGACGCGACCTGACGGGTCGATCGCCCCGATGCGATGACCATATGGTCGGCGATTGTCGACTTGCCGGCGAGCGGGATAGAGATCGTTTCGACCGCCTGATCGTCGTCGAGCGACGCTAGGATCATCCGGTGAAGCGCGTCGACCGTATCAACGGGCGGCTGGGAATCGGGTGCATGAGCGGCGGCTGCGGGCAAGTAGCGTCCTTTACGAATGGGGCGGGCGGTGATGCCGCACGCGTCCAGGATATGGGGATGAAAACCGGCGATGCCAGTCGGGGTCGGCGCGTCGCAGCGCCGTGGCGGAGCTTGGATCGGGGCGGAAGTGCAGCAGCACGAGCGCCGGCGTTCTCCAATGCGTCCAGTGAGCGATACCGGAAGCGGGCCGGACGAAGCGACGCAACCAGGCCGTGGCGGGACTTGCCACTGTCATCCCTTCATAGCCCGGACGCGCGACGACCGCAATCGGCACGAGGCGCGCGATTCTCCGCCAGTCTCGCCACAAATGGAACTGGGCGAGATTGTCCGCACCCATGATCCAGACGAAACGGCGTTTGGGATAGCGCCGAACGAGGCGCGTGAGCGTGTCGGCCGTGAAACGCGTGCCGAGTCGGGCTTCGATATCCGATACCTGTATAATGCTTCGCCGGGCCATTTTCCGTGCCGAGGCAATGCGCGCAGAATAGGGTGCCATGCCGTCGGCGGGCTTCAATGGATTGCCCGGGGAGACGAGCCACCAAACGTCATCAAGGGCCATCGCCTCGGCAACGAACAGGCTGATGCTCCGGTGGCCGATATGGGCCGGGTTGAACGATCCGCCCAGAAGGCCGGTGAGCGTCAGGGGCGCACCTGCCCCGTACCGCGCACGAGCCATTTGTATGTCGTGAGCCCCTCGAGCGCGACCGGCCCACGTGCATGAAGTCGTCCAGTCGCAATGCCGATTTCGGCGCCCAGGCCGAATTCGCCGCCATCGGCGAACTGCGTAGAAGCGTTCCACATGACAATCGCCGAATCGACCGAATTGAGGAACATTTCGGCGCGCGCCGTATCCTCCGTGACGATTGCGTCCGTGTGATGCGACCCGTGGGCCGCAATGTGGGCGAGTGCGCCGTCGAGGCCGTCGACCAGCCGCGCCGCGCAGATCGCTTCGAGATATTCGGTGTCCCAGTCGGATTGGTCTGCTGTCTGGACCCGGCTATCGATGCCGACGACGGCGGTATCGCCGCGCACGTCGCAGCCGCTGTCGATCAACGCACTGACGAGTGACGCGGCGTCAGCGAAGCCACGGTCGATAAGCAGTGTTTCCATAGCGCCGCAGACGCCGGTTCGTCGCATCTTGGCGTTCACGACGATGTCGCGCGCCTTTGCCGGGTCTGCTGCCGCGTCGACGAACACATGATTGATCCCGTCAAGGTGCGCGAGGACGGGCACGCGCGCCTCGTCCTGGACACGCGCGACCAGGGTCTTGCCGCCGCGCGGGATGACGACGTCGATCAGGCCCTGCGCCGAGAGCATCGCGCCGACCAGGGCACGGTCGGCACTCAGAACAAGCTGGACGGCATCGGCGGGTAACCCCTCGGCAACGATACCCGACACCAGCGCCTCGTGAATGGCTTTGTTCGATGCGATCGCTTCCGATCCGCCGCGCAGGATGACGGCATTCCCCGATTTCAGGCAGAGCGCGCCCGCGTCGGCGGTGACGTTGGGCCGGCTTTCGTAAACAATACCGATCACGCCGATGGGAACGCGCACACGCGACATTCGTAACCCGTTCGGGCGAACCGATTCGTCAATAACGATGCCGACGGGATCGGGTAAGTTCGCGACGGCCTCGATCCCCGCAGCCATCGCCTCGAGCCGTTCGGGGTTGAGTGCAAGCCGGTCGGTCATCGCGGCCGAAAGTCCGTTCGTCTGCGCTGAGTCCAAATCTTGCGCGTTCGCGGCAAGAATTTTCGAGGAGGTGGCACGGATTGCCGCAGCACCAGCCATCAATGCCGCAGATTTTGTTGCGGCAGGCGTTGCCGCCAGCACCCGCGAGGCACTGCGAGCGCGCATCGCCATGTCAGCGATGGTCGCAGCCGCATCCATCAGAAATCGACCTTGTCGTAGTCGGCGGGCGGCGCGATAACGCCCATGCGTTCGGCGAGCATGGGGCGAAAACTGGGCCGCGATTTCAGGCCCGAATACCAGTTGCGCGTCTGTTCATGCGCGCGCCAGTCGATGCCGCCGAGATAATCCGCGACCGAAATATGCGCCGCAGCCGTGAGGTCGGCGAGGCTGAGCGTCGCTCCGCCGAGCCAATTGCGATGATCGAGCAGATAATCGGCATAATCGAGCATCGCATTTGCGGCCTTCATGGCATCGCGCAAAGCGGTCGTGTCGGGCGTCGCCCGGTGGACGATGCGCTTTAGCATTCGCTCCATCAAAAGCGGTGCCACGACCGCGCCGTGAAACTGTTCGTCAAACCAAGCCGACAAGCGCCTGATTTCGGCGCGGTTCATGGCCGTGCCTGAGATCATCGGCGCTTTGTCGACTGTCTCCTCGAAATATTCGCAGATTGCGACTGAATTGATGAGCGTGATGTTCTTCACGCTCTCGACCAGCACGGGCGTTTGCCCGGCCGGATTCAGGTCGACGAACTCGTCGCGCCGCTCCCACGGATGCTCGCGCACCAGTTCATAACCGATGCCCTTCTCGCCCATCAGCAAACGCACCTTGCGCGAGAACGGGCAGAGCGGAAATTGATGGAGCAGCCACATCAGCCAAGCCTTAGCGCGGACCGCGCAAATTGCTACTCTGCGGCGACCAGCACCGCGTTGTCGTCGAGCGGCTCCGCCAAGCGCGACAGCATTTCCCTGGGACAAACCTGCCAGAATTGCCCGCGCCAGCGCTCCCAGTCGTCGAGGATCGCATTCGACCACTTACTGTCGGTGGCGACCGAATGTTCGGCGATCAGCGCGCGCGCCCTGGTTTCCCAATAAGCCGACGATAGCCGTTGCCAGACGATGCTGTCAGGGTTGGCCCGACGGGTGAAACTGGCATCGGTATCAAGAACGAACGCCATGCCGCCCGACATGCCCGCGCCGAAATTGTCGCCCACGGTACCGAGGATTACGGCCGTGCCGCCGGTCATATATTCGCAGCCGTTGGCACCGCACCCTTCGACTACCACGTCGACGCCGGAGTTGCGGACGGCAAAGCGTTCCCCTGCGCGTCCGGCGGCAAAAAGCTTGCCCGAGGTCGCGCCGTAAAGAACAGTGTTGCCGATGATCGTGTTGTGCTGGCTCTCGAGCGGCGAACTCACCATCGGACGAACGGTGATGATACCACCCGACAGGCCCTTTCCGACGTAATCGTTCGCATCGCCAAAGACCTCGAGCGTGATGCCCTTGCAAAGGAACGCCCCGAGCGATTGCCCCGCCGAACCGCGCAACCGGACCTGAACGTGATGATCGTTCAGCGCCGACATGCCGTAACGCGCCGTGATTTCCGCCGAGAGCCGCGTGCCGACTGCGCGGTGTGTGTTGCGGACGGTATAGGTCAGCTGCATCTTTTCGCGGCGTTCGAACACAGGCTTTGCGTCGCGAAGTATTTGCGCGTCCAGACTGTCGGGCACTTCGTTGCGGCCCCCCGGCACGTTGAAGCGTCGCTGGTCGTCGTCGGCATCGACCTTTGCCAGGATCGGATTGAGGTCGAGGTCATCGAGATGCTCAGCGCCGCGGCTAACCTGTCGCAGCAATTCCGTTCGTCCCACGACCTCGTCGAGTGACGTGCAGCCAAGCCGCGCCAAAATCTCGCGCACTTCTTCGGCGATGAAGGTCATCAGGTTGATGACCTTTTCCGGCGTCCCGGTAAATTTCTTGCGAAGCCGCTCGTCCTGAACGCAGACGCCAACCGGGCAGGTGTTCGAGTGGCACTGGCGAACCATGATGCACCCCATCGCCACCAGCGACAGCGTGCCGATGCCGAACTCCTCGGCCCCCAGGATGGCAGCAATCACGATATCACGACCGGTCTTCAACCCACCGTCGGTGCGCAGCTTCACGCGGTGGCGCAAGCCGTTGAGCGTCAACACCTGATTGACCTCCGACAGCCCCATTTCCCAAGGCGTCCCGGCGTATTTGATGCTTGTCTGCGGCGAAGCACCCGTGCCGCCGACGTGCCCTGCGATCAGGATGACGTCGGCATGCGCCTTCGCGACGCCCGCCGCGACCGTGCCGATTCCTGCCGACGAGACAAGCTTCACGCAGACGCGAGCGCGCGGATTGATCTGCTTCAGGTCATAGATGAGCTGCGCCAGATCCTCGATCGAATAGATGTCGTGGTGCGGCGGCGGCGAGATGAGCGAGACACCCGGCGTCGCGTGACGCAGTTTCGCGATGAACTCGGTGACCTTGAAACCGGGCAACTGGCCGCCTTCGCCGGGCTTTGCCCCTTGCGCGACCTTGATCTCGATCTCTTCGGCGGCGCCCAGATATTCGGCAGTGACGCCGAAGCGGCCGCTTGCAATCTGCTTCACGCTCGAATTCGCATTGTCTCCGTTCGGATAGGGTTTGAAGCGCGCCGAATCCTCGCCGCCCTCTCCAGAAACCGCCTTCGCGCCGATCCGGTTCATAGCGATCGCAAGGGTCTCGTGCGCTTCGGGCGAGAGCGCGCCCAGCGACATGCCCGGCGTGACGAAGCGCTTGCGGATCTCGGTGATCGCCTCGACATTGTCGATCGGCACCGGTTCCTTGGCGTAATTGAATTCGAGCAAATCGCGCAGGTAAATGGGAGGCAAGTCGCGCACGCCGCGGGAGAATTGCAGATACTGCGAATAGCTGTCCGATCCGACCGCGCTCTGCAACAAGTGCATCAGTTGCGCGGAATAGGCGTGCGCCTCGCCCCCTGCCCGCTGCCGGTAAAAACCGCCGATGGGAAGCGTTACGACTGCCTTGTCAAAGGCGTCCTCGTGACGTTCGGCGGCGTTGACGTACAGCGATGCATAGCCCTCGCCCGAAATCTTCGCGGGCATTCCGGGGAACAAGTCGTTGACGAGCGCACGGCTAAGACCGACCGCCTCGAAATTATAGCCGCCGCGATAACTCGAGATGACGGCAATTCCCATTTTGGACATGATCTTAAGCAGGCCGTCGCCGACCGCCGTCTTGTGGCGGGCAAGACATTCGGAAAGTGTCCATTCGCCAAACAGTCCGCGCGACTGACGGTCGGCGATGGCCGCTTCTGCAAGATAGGCATTTACCGTCGTCGCGCCGACACCGATGAGCACGGCATAATAATGCGTGTCGAGGCATTCCGCCGACCGTGCATTGATCGAAGCGTAAGATCGCAACCCTTTGCGCACAAGATGCGTGTGGACCGCCGCCGCCGCGAGGATCATCGGGATCGCGACCCGCGTTTCGCAGACCGCTTCGTCAGTCAGGAACAGCTCGCTGCGTCCCTCGCGTATGGCCTGCTCGGCTTCGGCGCGGACGCGGGCTATCGCGGAGCGCAATCCTTCCTGCCCGCTTCCCATATCGAAGGTACAGTCGATCTCGGCGGCAGCCGCGCCGAAATGCGCTTTCAGCCGCAGCCAGTCGGCGCTCGTAAGGACCGGCGTATCGAGCACGAGCACCTGGTCGCGTCCCGAATCCTGATCGAGGATGTTGGCGAGATTTCCGAATCGCGTCTTCAGCGACATGACCTGCCGTTCGCGCAAGGAGTCGATCGGGGGATTGGTCACCTGCGAAAAGTTCTGGCGGAAGAACTGGCTGATGAGGCGCGGCTTGTCCGAGATGACGGCGAGCGGCGTGTCGTCGCCCATGCTGCCGATCGCTTCCTTGCCCTCGTCGACCATTGGCGACAGGATCAGCTCCATGTCCTCCATCGTCTGGCCCGCCGCTACCTGCCTTCGCACGAGTTCGGCGCGCGTGTAATATTCGGGGATACCGCCGTCGTCGGGCAAGTCCGCAAGCGTCAGGAAGTCGCCGACCATGTCGCCATAGGGCGCCTCGGCTGCGAGCTTGTCCTTTAGCGCGCGGTCCTGATAAAGCTTGCCCTCGTGCAGGTCGACGGCGATCATCTGTCCAGGACCGAGCGCACCCTTTGCAATCACAGTCGCTTCGGGGACGACGACCATGCCCGTTTCCGATCCCACGATCAAAAGGTCGTCGTTGGTCAGCGTGTAACGCAGCGGACGAAGCGCGTTGCGGTCCATGCCCGCGACTGCCCAGCGCCCGTCGGTCATGGCAAGCGCGGCCGGACCGTCCCACGGCTCCATGACACTGGCCAGATAGGCATACATGTCGCGGTGCGCGTCGGGCATGTCGGGGCGATCCTGCCACGCCTCGGGCACGAGCATCGTCTTTGCCGTCGGCGCGTCGCGACCCGAGCGCGCAATGGTTTCGAACACCGCATCGAGCGCGGCCGTATCCGACGCGCCCGCCGGAATTACCGGCTTTATGTCTTCGGAGAACTCGCCGAAGGCAAGGCTCGCCATCCGGATTTCGTGCGCCTTCATCCAGTTCTTGTTGCCGCGGATCGTGTTGATCTCGCCATTGTGGGCAAGGCAGCGGAACGGCTGTGCCAGCCACCACTGCGGGAAGGTGTTGGTCGAATAACGCTGGTGAAAGATCGCGACGCGCGAGGTGAAGCGTTCGTCCTGCAAATCGGGGTAGAATACCGACAGGCTCTCGGCAAGGAACAGCCCCTTGTAGACAATCGACCGCGCCGACAGCGAGCAGATATAGAAGCCCTGAATTTGAGCGTCGATAACCTTTTTCTCGATGCGGCGACGAACGAGATACAGTGTCTTTTCGTACTCGCCGATGTCGGTCGTGCTCGCGGGGCCGGCAATCATGATCTGTTCGATCTCGGGCCGGGTCTCCTGCGCCTTGCGGCCGATGACCGAAACGTCGACGGGAACCTGCCGCCAGCCATAGATGGTGAAGCCCGCGTCGATAATTTCGGCCTCGACGATCGTGCGACACGTCTCCTGCGCGCCGAGATCGGTGCGCGGCAGAAAGACCATGCCGACGCCCAGCCAGGTCTTGTCGATCGGCTTATGCCCCGACGCGACGATGGCGTCGGCAAAGAACGCCATCGGCAGATCGACATGAAGTCCCGCCCCGTCACCAGTCTTGCCATCAGCATCGACCGCGCCCCGGTGCCAGACCGCCTTCAGCGCATCGATCGCCGACGCCACCACGCGGCGCGAGGCACGTCCGTCGGTGGCCGCGACAAGACCGACGCCACAGGCGTCCGATTCGAACTCAGGCCTGTACATGCCTTCACGGGCGAGGCGTTCGCGTTCGCTGTGACTCGTCATGATGCAGGCTGCGCTTGTGGTTTTGTCTTGAGCCAAGCGTCGAGGTCGGCTTTCAGACTTCGCTGCATCCCGGGAAGGTCGGCCAGAAGCTGAGGCATTAGCAGTTGTTGTGTTTCGGCTGCGGTTTGCTGCGATAGAGCAGGCAATCGTTCCAGCATCGCCTGTCCTGTCGGGGTCAAATAGAACCGGGACATATCGTCAAGCTCGGTGACGCTGAAATTGCGTGCATAAATCGAAGTGATACGCTCGATGAGCGTGGGCATCTGTTCACGCATGTTTGCCGACATGTTGGTCATCATACGGTCTATGTGCCGCTTCACGATCGCGCCGAACTCGGGATCGTCGGTGACACCGCTTTCGTTTGGCAGCGACTTTACGACCTGATCGGTTATGCGGCTCATCGACTGGCCGAGCATCGCGTCGATCATCTTGTCCATCGTCTCGGACATTCTCATGCTGACCATCATCCGCTCAGCGGCGGCAAGACGCGCAGGCTCGGGACGGGACACGGGCGTGACCGCCAACGCCGGCGTTGCCAGCGCTAGCCAAAGTGAGAGAAGAATGCGGATCATGCGGCTTTCCTTGTCGCGGCGGCTTTCGCCTTCAAATACCGGTGCATGTGCTCGCTGACGTCGCGGCCGTCGCGGATCGCCCACACGACGAGGCTGGCGCCGCGCACGATGTCACCCGCCGCAAACACGCCGTCGAGCGATGTCTGCATCGTTTTGTGATCGACGCGCAACGTGCCCCATCGCGTCACGCCAAGATCGGGTGAGCCGAACATCTTCGGCAAATCCTCTGCATCGAAGCCGAGCGCCTTGATGACGAGGTCGGCGGCGAGTGCGAATTCACTGCCCGGATCGGCTTCGGGCGCGCGCCGACCGCTGGCGTCGGATGCTCCCAGGCGCATTTTCGCGACACGGACGTCGCTCACCCCGCCGTCTTGGCTCGAACCAAAGGCTTCGGGTGCCGACAGCCACACGAACTCGACGCCTTCTTCCTCGGCGTTGGCAACCTCGCGCTGGGATCCCGGCATGTTGGCGCGGTCCCGGCGGTAGAGGCATTTGACCGAGTTCGCGCCTTGGCGAACCGCGGTACGGACGCAATCCATCGCGGTGTCGCCGCCGCCGATCACGACGACGTTCTTGCCCTCCGCGTTCAGCGCACCGTTGTCGAAAGCAGTGACAACGTCGCCAAAGCCCTTGCGGTTCGATGCGATCAGATACGCGAGCGCCTCGACCACGCCGCTGCTGCCGACGCCGGGTGCCTTGATGGCGCGGGCCTTGTACACACCGGTCGCTATCAAGATCGCGTCGTGCCGCCCGCGCAACTCGTCGAGCGTCGCATCGCGCCCGACCTCAAAACCTTCATGGAACACGATCCCGCCCGTGCGCAGTCGCTCGACACGGCGCATAACCACTTCCTTTTCCAGCTTGAAGCCGGGAATGCCATAGGTCAGCAATCCGCCCATCCGGTCGTGGCGGTCGTACACGTGAACGTCATAGCCCAGCACCCGCATGTATTCGGCTGTGCTCAGGCCCGCCGGTCCCGCGCCGATGACCGCAACAGATTGCCCGCGCGAAGAGCCCGGAACGAGCGGTTCCACCCACCCCTGTTCCCAGGCGGTGTCGGTGATGAATTTCTCGACCGATCCGATTGTGACTGCGCCATGACCCGAAAACTCGATGACGCAATTGCCCTCGCAAAGGCGGTCCTGCGGACAGATACGTCCGCAAATCTCGGGCATGGTCGAAGTGGCATTGCTGAGTTCATAGGCTTCGCGCAGCCGCCCTTCCGCAGTCAGCCGCAGCCAGTCGGGAATATGATTGTGGAGCGGGCAATGGACCGAGCAATAGGGCACGCCGCACTGCGAACAGCGCGCCGATTGTTCCTCGGCCGAGGGAACTGCGTATCGTTCTGCAATTTCGCGGAAGTCGTCTGCGCGCAGGACAGGCGAGCGCTTGCCCGGATAGGCCTGCTCGTGCCCGACGAACTGCAACATGCGATTCTTAGCCATTACCTCTCCCGACAAGAGACAATGCAAAGGGGGAGTGTCTTGGTCAACGCGTTAGGACAGCAAATATGACACTATTTTGCACTTGTCGTCGATCGATGGG
>JANMKS010000357.1:0-17216 GCA_031372155.1 Sphingomonas sp. | reverse complement strand
AGCGTTGACGGCACGCTGATACCGGTCGTGAAGGACGGTACGATTCCCGGCGATGGGCGCGTTGCCGTGCTCCATCTTGTCACGGAAGGGGCTTCGGTTGCCTATCCCGTCCTTGGCGTTCAGGATTTGTGGCCGATCGGCTCGGTGGCGCCCGTGAGCGACGGCGTCGCGGAAGGTTTCGTCCTGGTGGAAGGAAGACCGATCGAACTCATTGCCTGGCCCAGAGCGGTCAAGGCTTCCCCTCGACGGAGGCGCGCATGAACCTTGTCCTGATCGCCGTCGTCGCGGGAAGCCGTGTCGCCATTGATTCCGGTCGGATCGGCTCCGTGGTCGACCTCGGCAATATCGTGCCGGTGCCGCTGGCACCCAGTCACGTCGCCGGGATCGGCGCGGTTCGCAGCCGCGTGCTGACTGTCATCGATGCCGCTGCCGCCGTCGGGCTGAAAGCGAAGACCGACAGCAGGCGGGCCATCGTCCTGGAAATTGATGGTCATCAATACGCCTTGCTCGTCGATGCAATCATCGATGTTATATTGCCGCTGGGCCCGGTCATGCCGTTCGACCCGGGCTTCGGCCTCAACTGGGCCGAATCTGCGTTCGGTACGATCGACACGCCGCACGGTTTTGCGTTGCTCGTCGACCCGGCGCGCATCGTTGCAGGGCCGCTTGCGCTTGCTGCCTGAACGTTAACCACGCCCTCACTTATATCCGATACAGCTTCTAACATCGCCGCTCAGGCGCAAGGGAACGTACCGACAATGACCAAAACCTGCCTGATCGTTGATGATTCAAAGGTCATTCGTAAGGTCGCCCGGCACATCCTCGAGAGCCTCGAGTTCAGCGTCTCCGAAGCCGAGGACGGACGCGCCGCGCTCGATGCGTGCGCGGCCAGCATCCCCGACGTTATCCTGCTCGACTGGAACATGCCCGTCATGAGCGGCATGGATTTTCTGCGTGCGTTGGGTGAGCGCGGCGGCGTCCGGCCCAAGGTCGTATTCTGTACCACAGAGAACGGAGCCGCGCATATTCGCGCTGCGATCGAAGCCGGCGCGGACGAATACATCATGAAGCCCTTCGACCGCGAAATGCTCGCAAGCAAGCTCAAGATCGTCGGCGTCGCCTGAGGCGCGCGCGATGACCAAATCTGCACGTTTGCAACGCAATCAACACAGTGTTGCGCCCGCAAGTCGGGTGCTCATCGTTGACGATTCGGTCGTCGCGCGGGCCGCGCTGTCGCGCATGGTCGAAGAGTCTTCGCAATTCGACGTGGTCGCTGCGCTCGACGGCGCACGCCGTGCGATCGACTGGCTCGCGACGCAGCAGGTGGATATCATCCTGCTCGATGTCCAGATGCCCGGGCTCGACGGCATTGCTGCGCTGCCCGAATTGATTGCCGCCGGCGACGGCGCCCGGGTCCTGATCGTTTCCACGCTGGCGGGCGAAGGGACGCGGGCGACTGTCGAGGCACTGGCGCTGGGCGCGAGCGATACCTTGGTCAAGCCGCAAGCGGGTGCCCTCGGCAGGCACTTTGCCGTTCTGCTTCTTGAAAAGATGGAAGCGCTGGCGGAACACGTGCGGCAACATCCGGCAACGGGCGTTTGCGGGGACTTTGCGCTCAGGCCCGGCGCGGAGGGCGCGGTCGAATGCCTGGCGATCGGCGCCTCGACCGGCGGACTGCACGCGCTCGCAAATTTCTTTCAAGCGCTGCCGCGGGAATTCGATGCGCCGATTCTCGTCACGCAACACCTGCCGCCCGTTTTCATGCCGTTTTTCGCCGAACAGCTGGCTTCGCTTTCAAAGCGCCATGTGCGCGTCGCCGAGGATGGACTTGTCCTGCGGCATGGCGAGATTGTCGTTGCCCCGGGAACTCGCCATCTGGGCTGCGCATGTAGCGGCAGGACCGTGAGGACGGTGCTGCTCGACGAGGACGTTCCGTCGCGTTGCCGTCCCTCGGTCGATCCGATGTTCGCCGCGATCGCGCGCGGACCTATGGGACGGGTGCACTGGGCGTGGTGTTGACCGGGATGGGCCGGGATGGTGAAATCGGTGCCGGGCAGCTCGTCGCTGCGGGCGGCACCGTCGTCGTGCAGGATATGCACAGCTCCGCCATCTGGGGGATGCCCGGGGCGATCGCCAAAGCCGGTCTGGCATCGCTCGTCGCTTCGCCGGCGGAGCTTGCCCGCTATACCGGCCAGCGAGGGTCGCGTTCGTGACCCAGCCCGACAGCACTGCGGCGATCCGGCTCCTTGGCGGATTGCTCGAGGCACGCACCGGTCAGCAACTGAGCGCGGGTCGGCAATGGCGGATCGAAACAGCATTGCGGCCGTTGGCGCGGAAACTGGGACTTCCCGATATCGATGCGCTGGTCGGTCGCCTCGTCAGCTCGAATGACGACGCGCTGGCAAGCCAGGTGGTGGACGCCTTGCTGAACAATGAGAGTTCGTTCTTTCGCGATCCGGGGGTCTTCGACTTGCTGAACGCCGGCGGTTTCGACCGCTTGCGCGAATTGCGCCGACCGACAAAGCGATTGCGAATCTGGTCCGCAGGCTGCTCGACGGGACAGGAAGCCTATTCGCTCGCGATCATGATGCGAGAGGACCTCGCGCGATGGGCGGGGTGGACGATTGAGATTGCCGGGACCGACGTCAGCGCAGGCGTCGTCAAACGGGCAAGGACGGGGCGCTACAGCCAGTTCGAGATTCAGCGCGGACTCCCGGTGCGGACGATGCTCCGCTGGTTTCAGCAGGACGGCGACGAATGGGTCATCAGCAACGCATTGCGCGGCACGGTCCGTTTTGCGACGCACAGTCTGTTGCAACCTGCGCCTGGTCGCTTCGACCTGATCCTGTGCCGCAATGTCATGATGTATTTCGGCGCCGCCGTCCGTAGTTCGGTCTTTGACAGGCTTGCCGATGCGCTCGATCCGGGCGGTATTCTGATGCTGGGTGCCGGTGAAACGGTCATCGGCCAGACGAAGCGGTTCAGGGCGGACCCCGGGTTGCGCGGTCTGTACGTGTCGCCGGCACCGGGGGCAAACGCGGCGGACAGGCGCGCCGCTTAAGTCTAAGCCACGTGCAATGAGCGTTCCCCCCCGATTCGGCAGCCGCGACATTGCCGTCGCGCTTGTCATAAATCTGGTGTGGGGGTTGAATATCGTCGTCGTGAAATTGTCGGTAGCGATCGTTCCGCCATTCACGACCGGTTTGCTGCGTCAGGCGGTCGTGCTCCTCGCGTGCCTACCGTTCCTGCGTATCGTTCCCGGCAGGATGCCCGTGCTGTTGTTGTTGGGCGTCCTGTCCGGTGGATTGTTCCTCGTTTTCACCAACCTGTCGCTGATCGTCAGCGACAATGTCGGTGCCTTGGCGATAGCAGGGCTGCTGGGCGCGCCGTTTTCGCTGATTCTCGCCGTGATATTTTTGAAAGAGCGCATCGGGCCGACGCGCATATTCGGCCTCGCTCTCGCGATGGGCGGGTGCGTCATACTCGTGTTCGACCCGCATATGGTGGGCGAACTGCCCGGTTTGTTGCTGACGGCTGCGGCCAGCCTTGTCTGGGGAATCGGTTCGCTTCTCCAACGAAGACTCGCGGGCGTGCCTGTGCTCACCATCTATGCGTGGATCGGGTTCGGCGGCATC
Organism: Sphingomonas sp.; assembly: GCA_031372155.1. Lineage (GTDB taxonomy): Bacteria > Pseudomonadota > Alphaproteobacteria > Sphingomonadales > Sphingomonadaceae > Sphingomonas_O. The sequence goes on along the minus strand of JANMKS010000357.1, from coordinate 13,581 downwards.
GTCGTGCTGGCCCCGCTGGCCCTTGCGCTGGAACCTGCGACGATGTTGGGTCTGCACGCCGTTCCGCAAAAAGCGTTCGTGCTGATCGCGCTGTCGGCATTGGGTTCTACGCTGCTGGGTCAGGGCGGGATGGCGTGGCTGCTTCAGCGGCATCCGGTTTCCTCCGTCATCCCCATGACGCTCGGCGCTCCGGTCATAGCCGTCATTGCGTCGAGTATCGTGTTTGCCAAGCCGCTCACGCCGGTTATGGTCCTTGGCGGGGTGATTGCGATGGCGGGGGTCGCCATCGTGACGACGCGCACCGCCAGCAAAGCCGAAGAGGCCGCATGATAGAGACGCCATCGCCGAACTTCGACGAACGCGCGGCACCGATATCCATGCTCGTCCTGCATTATACCGGAATGCAGGATGCCGCCTCTGCAATCGCCAGGCTCACCGATCCCGAAGCGAAGGTTTCGGCGCACTATCTCGTCGCGGAGGACGGTCAGGTCGTTCGAATGGTGCCCGAGGAAAAGCGTGCCTGGCATGCGGGCAAGTCGCGCTGGCGTGGGGTCGACGACATCAATTCGGTCAGTGTCGGCATAGAGATCGTCAACCCGGGTCACGAGTTCGGCTACCGTCCCTTTCCCGATGAGCAGATCGACGCGCTCGTCCCGCTCGTGGCCGAGGTCGAGGCAAGGCACAGCATCACCCGCGGCAACGTCGTCGGGCACTCGGACATTGCGCCGAGCCGCAAGCAGGATCCGGGCGAACTCTTTCCCTGGTATAGGCTCGCAAAGCTGCGGCTCGCTCTCCCGCGCCCGACAAAGAACCTGATGGACCCGCATTGGAGCGACGCCGGGTTCCTGCTCGCGCTCGAACGCTTCGGTTATGACGTCAGCGATCCGCTCGCGGCGACAGTCGCGTTTCAGCGCCGGTTCCGTCCCGAACTGCTCGACGGGACGATCGATGGCGAATGTCGCGCGATCCTGCTCGCGCTGCTGCTTCCCAAACCGACCGGCGACGACTAAAGCGGGCAGGCCAGAGGGTCGGGCGACCGCGGGCGGCTTGCCGCGCGAGGAAAGTCCGGGCTCCACAGAGTAAAGGTGCCGGGTAACGCCCGGCCGGCCCGCGAGCGATCGTTGGTTGAGGGACAGTGCCACAGAAAACAGACCGCCTGCACTTCGGCGCGGCAAGGGCGAAACGGTGCGGTAAAAGCGCACCGCGGCTTCGGCAACGAAGGCGGCACGGCAAACCCCACCTGGAGCAAGACCGAATAGGGACGGCAAGGGTTCCAAAAAAGTAACACTTTTTTGGGTGCCCAAATGGCGCTGCTCGCGTCCGTCGTCCGGGTTGGTTGCTAGAGGACGTCGGCAACGGCGTTCGTAGAGGAATGGTCGCACATCGTGTTTGCGCACGAGGACAGAACCCGGCTTATAGACCCTCTGGCGCTTTCGCGAAGCGGATAGCTCTCGCGATCCGCTGGTGCGCGCAGCGCACGCGAAAGCGCGGCCGGCCTCGTGCAACCATGACCGACGACGCGGCATTTACTCCCGCGACGCTCTAGCAACATCACAAGCTTGCACCTAGATGCACCTCATGGCGCGGAATTCATCTCGTACGCTCGACTGGGGGTTTCCGCGCTGGCGCGGCTATGGCTCTACGAGCGAGGCCACAAAGGTCCGCATATGCGACCGCTTCGATTGCGATTTGCCAGGCGATCGGCCGGCGCCGAAATCGCCCAACAACCCCGACCGTTGGTATTTCTGTGAAAAGCACGCAGGCGAATACAACCGCGGCTGGAACTACTTCGAAGGGCTCGATGCCGAGGAAGCAGCCCAGCGCGAGGCCGACGAAGGCCGCACCGCGTCGGCCTATACCGCAGCATCGCATTACGGTTGGGGCGCTCCCGGCGACGGCACACGATCGCGCGACGAGATGCGCGCGCTCGCAGTCCTTGGCCTCGAGGGGCACGAGACATTCGAGGACGCCCGCGCGGCCTGGCGCAGGCTGGCCAAGGCCAACCATCCCGATATCAAGCCCGATGACGCCAAGGCGGCAGAGCATTTTCGTGCGGTTCAGGCCGCCTGGGAAGTCCTGCGCTCTGCGGAAGAGCGCCGTTCCGCCTGATGCTCCGCCGGGTATCGTCGAACTGGAGCAGCACGGTGCTCGTCTGCGCGAAATGCTCGAAAAAGGCTGACGGCGGCTTCGGCAAGAAGGGTCGGACGCCGCTGGTCAAAGCGCTCCGCAAAGTCTTCGGCAAGGGACGCAAGGCCTCGATCGGAGTCATGCCCGTCAAATGCCTGGGCATCTGTCCGAAAGATGCCGTGACCGTCGTCGATTCGAGACGCCCGCAGGAATGGATGGTCGTCCGCGCGGGAACACCGGTGGCTCAAATCGCCGCGCTGATCAGCGAATAGTCATTCGTCCAGGCTTTCGGGCAGCGGTGGCTTGCCCGAGATCTGGCGCGCCAGGGCTGCGGCGGCCTCGAAACTCGCAATCCCCGATATTTCGAGGCTCCCGCTGGCAATCACTTCGCGGACCGTCGGGTCCATGAGCACGCGACCTTCAAAGGTGATCGGGACGTGCTCGCCGACCCGGGCCTCAGTCAGCGTCTCCAGCCGCTTGGCGGCACCGGGCGTCAGCGTCACGAGTATCGCTGGCTGGCCGCCGCCGTCGGCAACCGCACGTGCATCGAGAATATCGGCATGCGGAAAGCGCTCGCCGCCAATCAGGAGCACATCGCTCGCATCGGCTGCGGCAACGAGAGCAAGCGCGAGCAACAGGCTACGCATCGGTGCTCATCCGATCAGGCGCTCGGCGGTGGACCGTATCAGGGCGATCATGTTGGGAATGCCCTGGGTGCGGTTCGAACTGAGTTGGGTCTTCAGGTCGAACGGCTGCAATGCGGCAGCGATGTCATTCACGGCGATTTCTTCGGGCATCCGGTCCTGAACGGTGCAGAGCACGAGCGCGATTATGCCCTTTGTGATGGCGGCGTTCGAATCCGCCAGGAAATGCAGCCGCCCGTCGTCCAGTCGTGTCGGGTAAACCCACACGCTTGCCGAACAGCCGCGAACCAGCGTCGCGTCGGTCTTCAGCGGGTCGGGCATCGGCTCCAGACCCCGACCGAGATCGATCAGCAGGCGGTAACGGTCGTCGCCATCGAGGAACTCATAGTCTTCGAGGATTTCGGAGAGCGCGGGCAGGGGCATGCCTGCGCTCTACCGTCATGCGTTCAAATATCCACCCCGGCGGCAATCGCTTCCAGCTTGCGAATGCGTTCCTTCAGGTCGGCGACATCGATGCGCTGCGCCGCACTCGGCGGGCCGCCGATGGGCTGGCGCAATTCGACCTGTTTCAGGTCGAGCCAGGCCCGAAAAGCCTTGAGCCCGATCAGTGCCAGGATCGTGAGCCCCGTCAGTGTGGTCAACGACAGGGCGAGATAGAGCGGTAGGGTTTCCATCATCGATCTCCCGGGTTCAGCGCAGCTTCTCGATCTCGCGATCGAGTGCCCGTGCGCCATTGTCGTCAGTAGCAAGCCGTTCGAGAACGGCGATGCGGTCCTTCAGCATCTTCACTTCGTCGCGCAGCCGTGCGCTCTCCTGATCGACTGCGGGCATTTCGTCGTCGGGTCGCCGGTGACGCGCTTTCAGCACGCTTGCGATCATCACGATACCGACGATCAGCACGACCATTTCAAAAGGGTTCATCACGGTCTCCCTGACCTGAAAACATTAGTTGAGCGGCGTCGGTGAACGGAGCTGTTCAATCTCGTTCGACAAATCGACACCCTTGTCGGTCACGATCCGTTCGAGAACCCGCACACGGGCCTCAAGGCGTTCAGTGTGCGCGGCATATTGTGCGGTCTTTTCTGCTGTCATTGTGGATTGCTGTTCAAGCTGGCGCTCCTTCAGCCGCAACCACATCTTGAATGGCGCGATCCCGATCGCGGCGAGGGGAATGAGGACCCAGATCCAACTTGCAATGTCGTCCATTTCGTATGTCCTAGTTTGCTTTGCTGCGCAGATTTTCGATTTCACGGGTAAGCCCATGGGCCTCTTCGGTAACGATCCGCTCGACGTTGCTGAGACGGTCCTTGACCGAGCCCAACTCAGCTCGGAGCTGCGCATTTTCTGTCGCCAGCAACCGCACTCGCTCGGTTGTCTCGTCATCTGACCCGGGGCGGACCTGCCGTCCAAACGCGTCGGTCAACGCATAGCCAGCTCTGATCTTCATTCGGGTGACGATAACCCAGCAAACGGGCCCGAGCAGCGCAATCGTCACCATAGCGGCCTGCAGTCCGTCGGATACTTGCGTAGCCATTGTATTTCTCCCTGTCTTTATTGTTCAGCGCAGTCCGTCGATTTCTGCGGAAAGCCGGGCTGGTTTGTCAGTCGCAATCCGCTCGAGAACCGCGACCCGCTCTTCCAGGCGGGTGATCTGTCCTGTCAATTTCTCGTTTTCGGAGGAGAGCAGGTCGATCTTGCGTTCCGCGAGCGGGTCGGTCTTGTGTACTGTGCCGCCCCATTCACCTTCCAGCGGATACCCGTGTCTGGCACGGATCCAGCTGGTGATCACCCACGCTCCCATACTCATCGCGATAATTGCGATGATAAATCCCGGTCCACCCCAGCTCATCGGTTTTCTCCCGTTATTGCGGCTTAGCGCAGATTGTCGATCTCGTTGGCAAGCGTCGAGTTGCGGCTCGTGTAGTAGGTTTCCACGTCGGCCAGGCGCCGATCGATGTCGCGGAACTTGGCGCGAACGTCGCGCGTGCTGCGCGTCGGTGACTGCCGGACGCCTTGCCAGAACTTCGCGTCCTCGGCGTTGTCATACAGGCCGTAGGGCTTCGGATTGGCGACCCAGGCCGCAACCCAATAGGCGATCAGCGTCCACGGGAAGCCACCCATGATCGTCAGCAGCACCGCGCCGACGCGGACCCAGGTGCGGTCGATGCCGGTGTAATCGGCGATCCCGGAACAGACGCCCAGCCATTTCGCGTTCTGTTTGTCGAGGTAGAATGATGTACGACGTGCGGTCATTGCAGGTCTCCTGAAGGACGGCCTCAGCCGTTCGCTTTCCAATTGGGGTTGTCGGCGGACATGATCCGCTCGATCGTGATCAGCCGCTCTTCGAGGCGGCGGGCGGTGTCGTGCATGTCGTCAAGCAGGTTTTCGTCGTCGACGGTAAGCGTCTTCGCCTGCTTCCACTTGGTCAGATAGTGCAGCATCAGCCAGGGGAGACCGATGAACAGCATGCCGACAATGGCGACGGGAAGGAATACGTCTTCCATGTCAGGCGCCCTTGCCGGCGGCTTTCGCCTTCAGCGCTTCGAACGCTGCATCGACCTTCTCCGATGATCGAAGCTCGGCGATTTCCTCGTCGAGCGTCTTGGGTGCACCCATGCTGAGCGCGTCGGCGCGGCCTTCGGCAAGATCGGCGCGACGTTCGAGAACCTCGAAGCGCGAAAAAGCATCCTGGACACGCTCGCCGGCATAGGCCTCGCGCACACGGACGCGGTTGTTGGCGCTTTCCATGCGCGTCTGGATGGCATTCTGGCGGGTGCGGGCTTCGCGCAGCTTGGTCTGCAACTTGGCGATGTCGCCTTCCGATGCCTTCAACGCATCGTCCAGGACTTCGATTTCGACCTGCATCTGCTCGGCCATGTCGGTTGCCTTCTGCTTTTCGACGAGCGCCGCCTTGGCCAGGTCCTCACGGCCCTTCGACAAGGCGAGTTCGGCCTTTTCCTGCCAGTTGGCTTCGAGCTTGGCGAGCTTGTCGATGTGACGCCGCATCTCCTTCTGGTCCGCGATCGTACGCGCGGCGGACGCGCGCACTTCAACCAGCGTCTCCTCCATCTCGAGGATGATCATGCGGATCATCTTTGCGGGGTCTTCCGCACGATCAAGCATGTCGGTCATGTTGGCGGCGATGATATCGCGGGTTCGCGAAAAAATACCCATTTCAATTCACTCCAGGTTTGAACTCATAATCGTTTGCCGGCGCGGACCTAGCAAGGGGGCGGCCCGCCCCGACACGATGCGCTCAGCCGGTCGGCTGAGCGTTCGTCTCGGACGCCAGCAGCTGGCGGCGATCATTCATATACTTCGACGCCAGCTTGACGCTCCGTGCGCGGTCGGCAGCCGTGACGGGACGTCCGAAGCCCAGGACCATCACGACGTCGCGGTTGCTTCCCTTGGGATAGGACACTGCCTTGGCCGTGCGCAGCGCCTCGCGGTCGAATGCTTCGTCGCCGGTCGTGCCGATCAGGCCGACGCTTTGCACCGATCCGTCGCTGGCAACGCGCACGGCGACGGTGGCAACCGCGTTCCGCTCTTTCGAAGGAAGGCGCAGATTGGTGTCGATGCTGTGCTCGACCGAGGCACGAAAGGCTTCACGGCTGGCGGCATGTGCCGGGCTCAGTGTCGCTTCCAATGCGGTGGCGCCGAAAAGGACGAGTCCGGTCGCGGCTGCGGCGGTAAGCGTGTTGCGAAAGTTGGTGGCGAACATTTCAAGTCTCCCTGACTTGCTGGGGGTTGTCTGGCTTCCCGTCGAACCGTTCGGCGGGAATGTGAACAGTTTTGCAGAAACCGTGCCAGTTTATGAAATGCCCAATTTCAGCCATTTTTACTACACATCGATAATTACATATTGCTAATTCTTGGCGACGACTGCTAACCATCGGAGAATGGAGCGGACACAACAGGTCGTGGGGCAGTCGCCCGTTTTTCTCGACAGCATCGAACGCGCGAGCAGCGCTGCGGGCCTGAACCGGCCCGTCCTCGTGATCGGCGAACGCGGGACCGGCAAGGAGCTGGTCGCCGAACGCCTCCACCGGCTCAGCCCACGCTGGGCCGGACCGCTGGTCACGATGAATTGTGCCGCGCTCGCCGAAACCCTGATCGAAGCCGAATTGTTCGGGCACGAAGCTGGAGCCTTCACCGGCGCGACCAAAGCGCGCGAAGGCCGTTTCGAAGAGGCCGACGGCGGCACGTTGTTTCTCGACGAGCTCGCGACGCTCTCGGCCGGCGCTCAGGAACGCTTGTTGCGCGCCGTCGAATATGGCGAAGTTACCCGCATTGGAGCGAACAAGCCTGTGCAGGTCGACGTCCGGATCGTGGCCGCGACGAACGAACATCTTCCCGGCCTGGTCGAAAAGGGGCGGTTTCGCGCCGACCTACTCGACCGTCTCGCGTTTGAAGTGGTGACCCTGCCGCCGCTACGCGCGCGCGATGGCGATGTGCCCGTCCTTGCCGATCATTTCGGGCGGCGCATGGCGTCGGAAATCGGGTGGCGCGAATGGCCGGGCTTTTCCGCCGCCGCAAGCACGGCGCTTGCCGAATACGCGTGGCCGGGCAACGTTCGCGAACTGAAGAACGTGATCGAGCGCGCGGTGTACCGCTGGCAAGACCAGTCCAGCGCCATTGACGTGATCGAGTTCGATCCTTTCGCATCGCCCTGGGCACATTCGGACTTGGCCACTGTGCGTGCCGTCGATGTTTCTGTCACGCATTCGGACCCGGTGGGGGCGGGGGTGGGGGCGGCAGCGTCGGCATCTCCGGTGCCTGACCTGCGTGCAGCGATCGAGGCGTACGAGCGCGGCATACTCGAAGCTACTCTCGTTCGGTGTCGATACAACCAGCGCGATGCCGCAAAGGCATTGTCGCTGACCTATGACCAGTTTCGGCATTGCCTTCGCAAGCACGGACTGTTGGAGAAAAAGGCGGCTTAACGCGTTGCAGTGCAGACCTTTGAGGAGCCTGTCCATGCCCTTCGTTCTGCCGCAGCTTCCTTTCGACCGATCTGCGCTCGAACCGCACATCAGCGCCGAGACCTTCGATTATCACCACGGCAAACACCACCAGGCCTATGTCGACAAGACCAATGAACTCGCCGCCGATGCCGGACTGGACGACAAGTCGCTGCTGGCTCTGATTGACACGTCGGAACCCGGCGTCCTGTTCAACAACGCCGCCCAAGTCTGGAACCACAGCTTCTTCTGGCAGTGCCTCTCCCCGAACGGCGGCAGGCCTACCGGCGATCTCGCGTCGAGGATGGATGCCGACCTTGGTGGCTACGACAAGTTTCTCGAGCATTTCACGGCGGAAGCGACCAAGCACTTCGCCAGTGGCTGGGCATGGCTCGTGGAAATCGACGGCACTCTGCAAGTGGCCAGCTATCACGACGCCGACACGCCCGTTGCATACCCCGGAGTGCGCCCGCTCTTCACGCTCGATGTCTGGGAGCATGCCTATTACATCGACTATCGGAACGCCCGCCCCAAGTTTATCGAGGCCGTGCTCAAAAATTGCGTGAACTGGGATTTTGTCGCCCAGAATCTTGACGGCGAGGGGGCATTGCGCGCCGACCAGTCCTAGCCCTCGGGCGGCGTCTCCGGCACAGGGTCTCCAAGGCCGTGCTTCGTCAGAATTGGAACGTTCGCGAGGGCGAAGGCAAAAGACAGGATCGTCAGTCCCCACACTTTCACGGTCAGCCACGTTCCGAAGTCGAGCGTCGCCCGAAGCGCCTCGTTGATGGCTGCCATTGCCAGAAAGAAGAATGCCCAGTTGCGCGAGAGGATCGTCCAGCCGCGGTGGCTCAGCCCGTCATAGCCCGCCTCGAGCACATATTTCAGCAACGGCTTGCCCATCGCAAGACCGATGAACAGCAATCCCGACAAGAGCGCATAGATGATCGTCGGCTTTAGCTGGATGAACTTGGGATCGTGAAACCAGATCGTGAGCGCGCCAAAACCGACCACGAGGATCGCCGACAGCCACAGCATGGGTGACACACGCCCCAGCCGCCACCGCGATATCACGACCGCGACCAGGATCGCCGCCATGAAGACCGCCGTCCCGGTAAAGACGCCGCGCATCTTGTAGGCCAGGAAGAACACGACGAGCGGGCCGTAATCGATCGCCAGGCTCCAGCCCGGATGCGGCTTTGCTTTCACACCGTTCAACGATCGACTCCAGCGATTGCACGAGCAAGCTCGTCGGCATCGAAGGGACGCAGGTCGTTCAACGTTTCGCCCACCCCGACTGCGTGAATGGGCAACCCAAATCGCTCCGCCGCCGCGACCAGAACCCCGCCGCGCGCGCTTCCGTCGAGCTTCGTCATGACGAGACCGGTGACTCCCGCCATATCCTTGAACACTTCGATCTGGTTGAGTGCGTTCTGGCCCGTGGTGGCGTCGAGCACGAGAACGACGTTATGCGGAGAGGCGGGATTGATCCTGCCGAGTACGCGCCGGACGTTTGCCAGCTCGTCCCTCAACTCGCGCTTGTTCTGCAGGCGGCCGGCGGTGTCGACGATGAGCACATCGATTCCGGTTTCGGTGGCTTGCCTGACCGCGTCGAACACGATGCCAGCCGCATCGCCGCCCTCCGGACCGCTGACAATCGGAACGCCCAGCCGCTCCGCCCATACCTTCAACTGACCGATGGCGGCGGCCCGGAACGTATCGCCCGCCGCGAGCATGACGCCGTAATCCTGCTCCAGGAACAGATGCGCGAGCTTTGCGATCGTCGTGGTCTTGCCCGACCCGTTGACGCCGATGACGAGGATGACCTGCGGCCGCGGGAAGGCGATGATCTCGAGCGGCTTGGCGACCGGACGCAGCACTTTCGCGATCTCGTCGGCCATCACCGCGCGCACCGCCTTCGCATCGACACCGCGCTCGAAGCGCGTTTCGGCCAGCCGGTCGCGGATCGTCCTTGCGGTCGCGGGTCCAAGGTCGGAGGCAACCAGCGCATCCTCGACGTCGTCGAGCGTCGCCGCATCGAGGGTTGTTGCTCCCGTCGTCAGCACACCCACATTCTCGACGATCCGTTCGGACGTCCGCCGCATTCCGCCGAACAGGCGCTGGGTCCAGCTTCGCTCGCTCATGCAAACAATCGCCTGCCATCTGTGAAGGTGGCGCAAATGGTTGCCACCGTGCCCGGTGTCTTCGGCGCGAAAGTAACCGGCACGAAATTCTCGGCGTGGCCGCTCGTGCCGTCCAGTTCCACAAGCACCCGCTGCGTTGTGCCCAGCATCTTGTCGAGGAGGACGGCACGACGCCGCGCGCTTGCCTCGCGCAGGGCGGCGGCTCGAGCCCGGGCAAGCGCCACCGGCACCTGCGGCATCCTCGCGGCAGGCGTGCCGGAGCGCGGCGAGTACGGAAAAATATGGCCGAAGGCGATGTCGCAGTCTTCGACAATCGACATGCTGTCGGTGGCCATTGCATCGGTTTCGGTCGGAAATCCGGCGATCAGGTCGGCACCGGCCGCAATCCCGGGTCGGGCCTTCTTCAAGCGTTCGACAAGGTCCACCGCCTGAGCGCGCGTGTGCCGCCGCTTCATGCGTTTCAGGATCATGTCGTTCCCCGACTGAAGCGACAGATGGACGTGGGGCATGACGCGGGGTTGATCGGCGAGCAGCGTGAAAAGCGCCGCATCGACTTCGGCAGGGTCGAGCGAGGACAGCCGCAGGCGGGGAAGGTCGGGCACTTCGCGCAGGATGTGCCTGACCAGGGTTGCCAGTCCGCCCGCATAGCTGGTCAGGTCGACGCCTGTCAGGATGACCTCTTTCTGCCCGCCCTCGACGACCGCGCGGATCGCGCTGACAATCGCGTGCAGGTCGGCCGACGCACTGTTTCCCCGACCGAACGGGATGATGCAGAAGGTGCAGCGGTGATCGCACCCGTTTTGAATCTCGACAAACGCGCGGGCGTGCTGGCGACCGCTGACGACCGGCCCCACCGGAAGCGATTGCGCGAAAATGTCGCCGACCGCGCTTGCTTCGGCGTCGTAGCTCGCGGCCAGTCGCTTTTCGCGATTTCCTATGACGGCGCTGACCTCGGGCATGCTCTCCCACTTGCCCGGATCGATCTGTGCAGCGCATCCGGTCAAGACGATCCGCGCATCGGGTCGGTCGCGTGCGGCCCGGCGAATGGCCTGCCGCGCTTGCCGCTCCGCTTCTTCGGTCACGGCGCAGCTGTTGATGATGACCAATTTGTCACGGCCAAAGGCGGCGGCGCGTATCGCCTCGCCCTCGGCAATGTTCAGCCGGCAGCCGAAGTTGACGACATCGACTGTCACAGCGGAAACGCGTCCCAGTCGATTTCGCCCGAAAAGACGTGCGTCGCCGGGCCGCTCATACTGATCGTGTCGCCCTCCGCCCATGCGATCGTCAAGTCGCCTCCGGGAAGCGATACGGTGACGGGCGAGCTCGTGCGCTTGCTCCGGATGGCGGCAACCGCGGTCGCGCATGCCCCGGTTCCGCACGCTTGCGTAATTCCCGTGCCGCGTTCCCACACGCGAAGAACGATCGTGTCAACGCCGGTGACGGTCGCCACGTTCACGTTCACGCGCGCCGGAAACAGTGGATCGGCTTCGATTTCTGGCCCGAGCCGTTCGAGATCCACGTCGGCACTATCATCGACGAAGAACACCACGTGAGGATTGCCGACGTTGACCGCCATCGGCGTGGCAAGTCTTTCCCAGCCGACCGGCATTGCTGCGGTGTCCATCGCATAGGCGAGCGGAATGTCCTGCCAACCGAAGCGTGGCTGACCCATGTCGACCGTTGCGCCACCGGCGTGTGGTGACAGCGACACGGTGCCGCCGCGTGTTTCCAGTGTCGCGGCCTTGCCAAGGAGCAATGCGACGGCGCGCGTGGCGTTGCCGCAGATCTCCGCCTCGCTGCCGTCGGGATTCCAGGTCCGCATCCGCGCATCGGCGGAATGCGAGGGTTCGAGCACGATGAGCTGGTCGCACCCGACCCCGTTACGGCGATCCGCAACCGCTCTCGCACGCGCGGCGGTCATGACAACGGGCTGCTCGCGCGCATCGATCACGACGAAATCGTTGCCGAGACCGTGCATCTTGTGAAACCGACCTGTCATGGCCCCGCGATTTAGGGACGCGCCCGCAGCAAGTCCACCAGGCCCTGTCAGGCTTGCAGCCCGCACTTCGTCTTGTAATTGCCCTTCTTGTCCCAGCATTTATTTTCAAAAACCGGATAGATCGCCGCAACGCGCGGTGTCGGGAAACGAAATTGCTGCTCGCCTGCCAGCACCAGGCTGCTGCGAAGCTCGCGCAGCCGTTCGATCGCGACCGCGGTGAAGCTGCCCCGCGGCGCGAAGATGGCCGACTGCGCGATGTTCGCCGCGGTCTGACAGAAACCCAGTTGTCCGCGCACCGTCGAAAAGCCCGAGTAAGTGCGCGTGCCATAGGTATCGAGCGCATTCTGGGCGAGCTTGGCCGTCTTGTTCACGCGCTTGAAATAGCTCCCGAGCTTGGCGTAGCTCGCCTCGAGCTCGGCTTTATGGTTCGTCAGGATGGTGTTGTAGGTGTTTTCGGTCAGCAGCGTGCGGTCGAATTGGCATTGCAGCGCCATCACGTTCAGCCCCGCGCGCAATTGCCAGGCGAGGGCCGCGCGCTCCTCCTCGGGTGTGGTGCCGGGCAGGGGATAGCCGATCCCGGCTTCGCCCGGCATGATCGGGGCGCCGTGAAAGTCGGGCGCTTGCCAGAATATCTGCGCCTGCGCGCCGGACACGGAGAGCATCAGGGCAGCGGCCGCAACGGCCAATCGCAACATCATCGTGATCGCATCCTTACGCGTTACTCGTGTACCACGGTCATAGGGCCAAGGGCGGGCATCGGAAAGCCCTGCCGAGCGTGCAACATGACGGGTCCAGGGCATAAAAGCTCAGGGCATAAAAAAGGCCGCCCGTCGCCGGGCGGCCTCCTTCATTCGACAAACGTCGAACGCGAATTACATCGCGTTCGAAGCGTTATCCATCATCATGTTCGAACCGTTGGACATATTGTCCATCATCATGTTGTCGCTGGCACCCATCGCGCCGTCGGTGTTGGTCATCGTGTCGTTCATGGTGCCTTCCATGGCATCCGTGGCGTTCATTTCAGTGACCATCGCGTTCGCGTCGGTGGTGTTCGTGGTCTCGCTCTTGCCACAAGCAGTGACGAGAAGTGCCGCCGTGGCGACCATCGAAAGAGTAACGATCTTGCGCATGTATTTAGCTCCCTAGGAAAGTCGGACCCGGGCGGCCTTATTGCCGTTAATACCCAAATCGACGTGGGCATTAGCTTTTCTTTAGGCCGTGCTCAAGCGGATTGTTGCATTGCAAAGACATCAGGAATTGCGGCAGCGTTTCAAGGAGGATTTGATCGAAATCGGCGGTGGGAACAGTGCTTCCCAGTTGCCTTGCGCTCGTAACCCCGAATTCGGAGATGCCGCACGGCACAATGCCCGAGAAGTGGCTCAGGTCAGGGTCGAGGTTGATCGAAAAGCCGTGCATCGTGATCCAGCGTTTGACGCGCACGCCGATCGCTCCGATCTTCGCTTCGCCCAGCACCGGGTCGTCGACCCATATGCCGATGCGGCCGGGCTCGCGGCGGGCGGCAATCCCGAAGCGGCCAAGCGCTGCGATCATCCAGCCTTCGAGCGCGATTACGAAACAGCGGACATCACGCCCGCGCTTGTTCAGGTCGAGTACGAGATAGACAATTCGCTGTCCCGGCCCGTGGTAGGTATAGCGACCGCCGCGCCCCGCCTGGAACACTGGAAAGGCCGGGTTGCGGAGCTCAGCCG
>JANMKS010000342.1:0-1610 GCA_031372155.1 Sphingomonas sp. | reverse complement strand
CTCGGGATGCTCGACGTCCACTGGCCATAGATGCGGCGGTTGGCGGCATGCAGAATAGTCGCCGACTGTTTGGCGCGCGTGATCGCGACATAAGCGAGGCGACGTTCTTCCTCCAGGCTCGCGATGCCACCCTCGTCGAGCGCACGTTGCGAAGGGAAGACGCCCTCCTCCCACCCGACGAGGAAGACCTTGTCATACTCCAGGCCCTTGGCGGCGTGGATGGTCATGATCGTCACTTTTTCCGTGTCGCGCTGCGCGTCATTGTCCATGACCAGCGACACGTGTTCGAGGAACGCACCGAGGTTCTCATAGTCCTCCATCGCACGCGCCAGTTCGGTCAGATTCTCGAGGCGACCGGCGGCTTCGGCCGAGCGGTCCGCCTGAAGCATCGCGGTATAGCCGCTTTCGTCCAGGATGCGGCGCGCAAGCTCGGGGTGCGGCACTTGGGTCGACAGGTCGCGCCAGCGGTGAATGTCACCGACGAGATTGCCGAGCGCGCGGCGCGCCTGCGGTGTCAGTTCATCGGTGTCGAGGATCTGCGCAGCCGCAGTCGACAGCGGCGTGTTGTTGGCGCGTGCAAGCTGCTGGACCTTTGCAACCGCCTTGTCGCCCAGGCCGCGCTTCGGCACGTTGACGATGCGTTCGAGGGCTAGATCGTCCGACGGCTGGTTGACGAGGCGCAGGTAGGCGAGCGCGTCGCGAATTTCGGCGCGCTCGTAAAAGCGGAAGCCACCGACGATCTTGTACGGCATGCCGATCGCGATGAAGCGGTCCTCGAACTCGCGACTCTGATATTGGGCGCGGATCAGGATTGCGACGCTGTCGAGCGAGTTGCCGCGGCGTTGCCAGCTTTCGATGTCATCACCGACCCGCCGCGCTTCTTCGGGGCCGTCCCACACGCCGACGACCTGCACCTTGTCGCCCTGTGGCAAGTCGGTGAACAGCGTCTTGCCGAGGCGACCGCTGTTGTTGGCGATAACGCCGCTGGCGGCGGCGAGGATGTGCGGCGTGCTGCGGTAATTCTGTTCGAGGCGGATGACCTTCGCGCCCGGAAAGTCCTTTTCGAATTTCAGGATGTTTTCGACTTGGGCTCCGCGCCAGGAATAGATCGACTGGTCGTCGTCGCCGACGCAGCAGATGTTCTTTGAGCTCTGGGCAAGAAGCCGGAGCCAGAGATATTGCGACGAATTCGTATCCTGGTATTCGTCGACCATGATGTAGCGGAAACGCTTTTGGTAACTTTCGAGCACGTCGCGGTGCGTCTTTAGAATGGTCAGAACATGCAGCAGCAAGTCACCGAAATCGCACGCATTGAGCGCGAGCAGGCGCGCCTGATATTGCCCGTAGAGCTCGGCACCACGACCGTTGGCGAAGCGCTCGCTTTCGCCTGCGTCGATGTCCTTGGGAACGAGCCCCTTGTTCTTCCACTGGTCGATCAGTCCCGCAAGCGCGCGTGACGTGAAGCGCTTTTCGTCGATGTCGGCGGCCACGATGAGCTGCTTCATCACGCGGAGCTGATCGTCGGTATCTAGGATCGTGAAGTTCGATTGCAGCCCGACGAGTTCGGCGTGGCGGCGCAGCATTTTCGCGCCAATCGCGTGAAACGTGCC
>JANMKS010000310.1:0-10820 GCA_031372155.1 Sphingomonas sp. | reverse complement strand
GACACGACGCGACCAAAGGGCGTGTACTTGCCGTCCAGCCGCAGCACGGGCAGCAAGACGATGAAGAACTGGCTGTTGGCACTGTCCACCGCGTCGGCGCGTGCCATCGAAACAGTGCCGCGCATGTGCGGCAAGTCGTTGAATTCGGCCTTCAGGTCGGGAAGCGGCGATCCGCCCTCGCCCGTGCCCTTCGGGTCGCCGGTCTGTGCCATGAAGCCTTCAATGACGCGGTGGAACAACAGCCCATCGTAAAAGCCCGCGCGTGTCAGCGTCTTGATACGGTCGACATGGGCAGGCGCCTTGTCCGGGCGAAGCTCGACCACAACACTTCCGCCGGTCGAGAGGTCAAGATGCCAGAGATTTGCGGGTTCAGTGACCGGTGCAGGCACGGGCGCGACGCTCTGTGCCTGTGCCACGCCGTTCGCCGTCAGCAGCGCAAGAAAACCCAATAGAAACTTCATTGCACCCATGCTCCAGATCTTTGCAGGGCGCTTGCCCTCGTTTCGCTTAGCGTCGCGTGAACGGACTAGCCACCCTTGCGCCCAAGTCGGTCGACGCGCGCGACGACTTCGCGCTCTACTTCGGCTGGCACGAACTTCTTGATGTCGCCTCCATAGAGCGCAATTTCCTTGACCAGGCGGCTGGCGATCGGTTGCAGTGCGACGTCGGCCATCAGGAAAACGGTTTCGACGCGATTGTTCAGTTGCTGGTTCATACCCGCCATCTGATATTCGTATTCGAAGTCGGCCACCGCGCGCAGACCGCGAACGATGACGCTCGCGTTCTGCTGTTCGGCGAAGTCCATCAGCAACAAGTCGAATGCGACGACGTTGACCGTTCCGATTTCTGCAGTTTCACGGGTTACCGTCGCCAATCGCTCGTCGATGGTGAACATGGGCGATTTCGACGGGTTGGTCGTCACCCCGATCACGAGCCGGTCGACGAGCTTTGCCCCGCGCCGGATGATATCCATATGCCCCTTGGTCAAAGGGTCGAAGGTTCCCGGGTAGACACCGATCCTCATAAGTTTCTATCTCCGTATCGGAAGGTGGCGTCCGTACCATAATCTCCCGGAGCAGCGGGGTCCGACCGTTTACGCAAGATTTCGAGTTCGAACCAGCGATTGGCGTTTTGCGATTTGTAGCACGGGTCGACCACATTGCATCGCGAAGCCGCCATGACGCGGCCTGCGTTCAAACGCGTGCGGAGTTCAGTCATGCATTGCGGTGGCAGTGTCAGCGCAAGGCTTGCCGAAGAGGTTCTGCCCGAGAATGTGTAACGCGCTCTGTGAACGCGGGCCTGCATGCCGGGACATTGAAAGCCGGGTAAGGCTTGGCCAAAGGCACGTACGCCAGGGCCGGTGCGAAAGCTGACCGCGAGTATCGTGCAGACCGTTGTGAAAAGAATGAGTGCGACGGCCATACGCCTCCGGATCACCGATCCCGCTCGATCGAATAACGCGCGATAGCGCGAAGCAGGTCAGCCTCTTCGCCAAAACTTCCGAGATGCGAAATCGCCTGTTCGACGAGCATCCTTGCCTGCTCGCGCGCTCGTTCGATGCCGAGCAGCGAGAGAAAAGTTGCCTTGCCCGCTGCCGCGTCCTTGTGGAGCGCCTTGCCCGCGACCGCCTCGTCGCCTTCCTCGTCCAGGATATCGTCGGCAATCTGGAAAGCCAGACCCACGTCGCGGGCATAACCACGCAACGATGCCCGCCCTTCGGACGGCACCCGCCCCATGATCGCCCCGGCTTCCACACAAAATGCGATAAGCGCGCCGGTCTTCATCTGTTGGAGTCGCGTGACCGCCGAAAGATCGAATTCCTCGCTTTCAGCGGCAATGTCCATCATCTGCCCGCCCGCCATTCCCGACGGACCGCTGGCCCGCGCCAGACCTTCGACAAGCTCGCAGCGAACGAACGGATCGTGATGAACCTCTCCGTCCGCGACCAGTTCGAAAGCGAGCGCGTGCAGCGAGTCGCCCGCCAGCACGGCAATTGCCTCGCCGAACGCCTTGTGCACCGTCGGCTTGCCGCGCCGCATGTCGTCATCGTCCATGCAGGGCAGGTCGTCGTGGATCAGTGAATAAACGTGGATCGCCTCGACCGCACAGCCGACGCGAAGTGCCGCCGCGCGGTCGATGCGGAAAAGGTCGCAGGCCGCAACCACGAGCAGCGGACGGAGCCGCTTGCCGCCGCCGATACTAGCATGGCGCATCGCCTCGAACAGCGGGCGCCGCTGGTCCTGCGGCAAGGGAAGCAACTGGTCGAACATCCGGTCGACGTCGCGCGCGATCCCGCTGAGCGCGTCGCCGAGGATAGGCGTGATGACCCCCAAGCTACCCTCAACTGCCGTCGAAAGGGCGGGTGCCCGTCGGCGTACCGTCGGCGGACAGGCTGATCTGCTCGATCCGCGCCTGCGCATCCTTCAGCCGTGCCTGACACGCGCCACGCAGCTTTTCGCCCTCCGTATAGAGCGTGATTGACTCGTCCAGGCTGGCATCGCCGCTTTCGAGCCTCTGCACGATCGCCTCCAGACGTTTCAGCGCGTCTTCGAACGAGAGAGTCGAGAAGTCATCTGCGGCCATGCTTCGCTTAGTGGCGGGCGCTCTGGCAGGGGTCAACCCGCAGCCTTCGCCCGTTCCTCTGCGACGAGTTCTTTGCGGCTCAATTTGCCGACGAGCGTCTTGGGGAGCGCGTCGCGGACTTCAACGGCAGTCACCCGTTCGTGCTTGCCGAGTTGCGGGTTCAGCCATGCCTTCAGGTCTTGCAGTTCAGCGCCCTGATTCAGCGTCACAAAGGCCTTGGGCACCTCTCCGTGATACGAGTCGGGGACGCCGATGACGATCGCTTCCTTGACCGCGGGATTGCGGTACAGGACGGCCTCTATCTGGCTTGGGAAAACCTTGAAGCCACCGACCGCGATCATATCCTTCAGGCGGTCGACGATGCGAATATAGCCGTCCTCGTCGATGGTGGCGATGTCACCGCTCCGTACGGCCCCTCCGACAAAGGTCTCGGCGTCGGCTTCGGGCCGTCCCCAATAACCTTTCATCACTTGCGGGCCTTCGAACACGAGTTCCCCCGGTTCGCCTGCGGGCGCAGGCCGGGTACAGTCTTCGCGATCGACGAGGCGCACTGTGGTTCCAGGGATCGGCTGACCGATGCTCCCGGTCTTGTTGATGCCGTCATAGGGATTGCACGCCACGACGCCTGCACTTTCGGTCAAACCATAACCCTCTACCACGCGCGCGCCGGTCGCGCGTTCGAACTTCGTCTTGACGGCCGCCGCAAGCGGTGCCCCGCCGGAGATGCAGACGCGCAGGCTCGCAAACGAAGTGCTGGCCATCTTCGGGTGATCGAGCAGCGCCTGATACATCGTCGGTACGCCGGGCAATGCCGTCGCCTTCACCCGGGCAATGGTCGCGAGCGTCGCCTTTGCATCGAAGCGGGGAAGCATGGCGACCATCCCGCCGGCGAGTACCGTGCGGTTCAGGACGCAGGTATTGGCAAACACATGAAAGAAAGGAAGCACGCCGACGATCCGGTCGCCGCGTTCGGGGTGCGGGTCGATGGCATGAACCTGCCGCGCATTGGCGGTCAGGTTCTGGTGAGTCAGCATCGCCCCCTTGGGAATACCGGTCGTGCCGCCGGTATATTGAATAAGCGCGACGTCGCCCGGGGCGACACTTACCGGCGTAAACGGGCCGGTCAGCGAGGTCAGGCGGACGATGCGTTCATCATCTGGAACATGCGCAATCTGAGCACGCTTCAGGAGTTTGTAGAGCGCCTGCTTTACGGGGGGGAGCCAGTCGGAGAGTGTGCCGACAATGACGCGGTCGATGGTGTGTTGCTCGAGTAAAGCAGTGGCGCCTGCCATGAGCTGGGGGACATCGCTGGTGACGATGATGCGCGCGCCGCTGTCCAGAATTTGGTGCGAAAGCTCGGAAACCGAGTAGAGCGGCGACATGTTGACGACGATCGCGCCCGCCGTCAGCGCGCCGTAATAGGCGATCAGGTAGTCAGGCACGTTGGGCAGGAAAAGCCCGATACGGTCGCCCTTGCCGACACCCAGTGCCTGCAATCCGCCCGCGAAACGGTGCATTTTCGCGTTGATTTGGGCATAAGTCGCGCGTCCGCCCATGAAGTCGGTCAGGACCGAGCGCGGATTGCGCGCGACACTTGCGGCGAACATCGCGGGAAGTGTCATCGGCGCGAACGTCCGGTCCCATTTGCCGGGGTGGACGTAAGCCGAAGAGCGCCAGATATCAGACATCGAGGATCGGCATCCGCATCGGCTTGCCTGTCAGGCTGGTCGATCCGGCCAGCCGTTCGAGCGCCGCATCGACAGCGCGCGCGGTACATTCGTGCGTGGTCATCGCGACAAGGACGCCGCCGCCGGACGCGGCACCGTGCTGGATCATGCTGGCGATGGATACGCCGCCGTCACGCATTGCTGCGGTCAGTTCGGCGAGCACGCCAGGCCGGTCCGCCACGAGAAAGCGCAAATAGCTGCGGCCGCGCCGGTCGCCGGGGTCGGCGGCAAGCGGTGCCGCGAGGCTGGCGACCGGCATTGCGAAGGCCGGTCCGAATTCGCCGCGCGCAATGTCGATGAGGTCGGCGACGACTGCGGATGCCGTCGGCCCCTCCCCCGCGCCGCGCCCCTCAAAGAACAGGCGCCCGACGAAATTACCCTCTGCGACGACGGCGTTCATCGCCCCCTGCACATGGGCGAGCGGATGCGACAGCGGAACGAGACATGGGTGGACACGCTGGTACAATCCCTTCGCATCGGCCTGCGCCAGGCCGACGAGGCGGACGCAGAAGCCGAGCGCGCGCGCCTGAGCGATGTCGCCGGGCATGACGTCGCGGATGCCCGCGACCTGCACCGCGTCGAAATCGAGCTTCGTCCCGAACGCGAGGCTTGCGAGGATGCTGAGCTTGTGCGCGGCGTCGACGCCGTCGACGTCGAACGAAGGGTCGGCCTCTGCATAGCCGAGCGCCTGAGCGTCGGCGAGAACCTCGGCGAAGTCCGAACCCTCCGCCTCCATCCGCGTCAGGATGTAATTGCAGGTGCCGTTCAGGATGCCATATACTTCGGTGAGTACGTTGGCCGCCGCACCTTCGCGCAGGCCTTTTATGACCGGGATGCCGCCCGCGACGGCCGCTTCGTATTTAAGCGCGGTTCCCGCGGCTTCGGCATCGGCGGCAAGGCCGATACCGTGATGCGCGATCATGGCCTTGTTCGCGGTCACGAACGCCTTTCCCGAGGCGATGCTGGCGCGGGCGAGCGTCAGCGCCGGGCCATCCGCACCGCCGATGAGTTCGACTATGACATCGATGTCAGCGCGCGCCGCGAGGCTTTGCGTGTCGTCCACCCAGTCAAAGCGGGTCAGATCGAACCCCCGGTCCCGGTGCCGGTCGCGTGCCGAGACCGCGACGACCTCAATGGGGCGACCGCCGCGTCGCGAAATGAGATCGCGGTTCGCATCGAGCAGCTTCACGACGCCGCCACCGACGGTGCCAAGGCCGGCGAGGGCAATCTTGAGTGGTTCGGTCATTGGGCATCAATGGCGAAACAAATGAGGCCCGTCACCCTGAACCTTTCGACGAGCTCAAGACGGGCTTGTTGCAGGGTCCACGGTTCAACAAATGGCGGTGTCATGCGCTTGCACGTGGATGCTGAAACGAATTCAGCATGACGGGGTGGGGGGAGAGATGACGGCGCTAGAGGAGCCCGATTTCCTTCAATCGCTGTTGCAGGTAATCGTCTGCAAGTATCGGTTCGGGGTAGCGGTTCGGACGCTCATCGGAAACGCAACCGGGCAACGTCGCGATCTGGAAGTCACTGGCCAGGTGCAGGAAGAACGGCATCGAGTAGCGCGCCACGCCCCGACGTTCGGGCGGCGGGTTGACGACGCGGTGGGTGGTCGAGGGCAGGACGTGGTTGGTCAGCCGTTGCAGCATATCGCCGACATTGACGACGAGCGCACCGGCAGGGGGATCAACCGCAAGCCAGCGTCCGTCGCGATCGAGAAGCTGCAGGCCCGCCTCCTCTGCGCCGAGCAACAGCGTGATGAGGTTGATATCTTCATGCGCGCCCGCGCGTATGCCGGGCGCGTCGGGCGATACCGGCGGATAATGCAGCAGGCGAAGGACACTATTGCCGTCACGAACGGCATTGCCGAACCAGTCGGCGCGAAGTCCCAGATAGATCGCGATCGCCGACAACAGCTGTTCGCCGACGCGGTCAAGTTCGGCGTAGAGCCGCGTGAAGACGTCGCGAAAGTCGGTCGGGAAATCAGGCCAGACATTGGGCGGCATCGAGTCTGAATAACGATGGCCGGGCGCAAGATCGCGGCCAACATGCCAGAACTCCTTCAGGTCGTTCTCGCTTGCGTCCTTGGCGATCTCTATCCCGAACGGCGTGTAGCCGCGCGCCCCGCCGCGAGGCGATTTGTAGCGTAATTTATCATCGACCGGCTGCGCGAAGAAGTCACTCGTTGCCCGCCACGCCCGGTCGATCAGATCGGCGTCGATACCGTGATCGGCGACAATGGCGAATCCGAAGCGTTCGAACGAACCGCCGAAGTCGCGCGCAAAGCTTTGCGGGTCGCGGGTTTGGGCGGTGAGCGACAAGGGGCGAACGGTGTCGAGAGTTCCGGTCATGCCAGCGACCTAGCCTTGCCCGTTGGATTTTGGAACCGTGGTCATCGTTCGCGCGCTGAGCACCCTGAAACCAAGGAGCTGCAAGATGGACGACACCGATCCGATGAACGACCCGGACCTGCGCATCGACGTACCGGGTGGCGCGCGAGCCGAGGACGAGCCCGATCTGGAAGGCTATGACGAGGCACAGCGTGCCGAGGTTGCCGAGTTCGAAGGCGGAGGACAATTCGACGGGACCATCATCACCGACGTCGCCCCCGATATGGGCGGAAACGACCTGGACGAAGACGAGATCGAGGACGACGCAGACGATCTGGACGTGGTGCTGGATACTGACGCCTGACATTCCCCCGCGCAGGTGGGGGTCCAGACCCAAACAAACAATCTTCGACATAGGACTGGGCCCCCGCCTTCGCGGGGGAACGCTACGTCCGGTCGGAGGCGTTTGGACGTGGTGGTCGACACTGCGCCTAAGCCGTGTTCCGTTCCCCCGCGGAGGCGGGGGTCCAGCCCTATTGCAAAAGAGTACCGAAAACAGGACTGGGCCCCCGCCTTCGCGGGGGAACAGCCGATCTCCCTATTTCAGCACGACTTCCTGAAGCGTCATCGAGCCCATTTGTGTCCGCATCGGTCCGCGACCGACGGCGGCGGTGTCCATCTGGTGTTCGTCCATCTTCATCATCGCAACGAATTCATCCTGGCGTCGCTTCGATTCGGCATTGGTCGGCCAGTCCTTGAATTCCATAACGAGGAAAAGGTTGGGCTCGTCGGCGCGCGAATTGACTGCTGCGAGCACGCGGTAGCTGACCAGATAGCCCTTCGATTTGGCAAACTCGTTCTGCTTCTTCCACTGCGAAGCGAGGTAATCCATGTAGTTTTCGAATTGCCCCGGCAGTACCTTGATCATCGAGACGTTGGTGTAATTGCCGTCTTCATACGTCGAGCGTTGCGCGTTGGCCGGCACGGTCATCAAGACGGCAGCGGCGACGGCCGCGATGCCAAATGTTTTCTTCATCATGGTTCAGGCTCCCTGTTGGCAGCCGTTCGCCGCATGCGAACGGGCGCGCGAGACGACCGGCCTCACGCGCCCGCAACCCGTTTTCTATCGAGTCGCCTTATCCGGTCCGCCGCGAGAGTTTCACCATAACGGAGGCGTTACAACCTCTAAAAAATCATGCGCCGCGGGTGGCAAGGCTTTTCATGACTTCGCTGTGAAGCCAGATGTTCATCGTCGCGCTGTCGTTGGTGTCGCCGGTGTAGCCCAGTTCCTTTGCCAGCTCGGTGCGATTGGCGAGGCTTGAATCGAGATCGAGCAGCTTCATCAAATCGACGATTGACGTCTTATAGTTCGACGGTGCGCCCTTTGATGCAGCAATCGAAGCGAGACGGGCGTCGATTTCTTCAGGGGTTGCCTGCTTCGGTGCCGGTGCAGGCGCGGTCGCTGCGGCAGGGGCGGCGGCGGGCGCAGGTGTCGCGGCGGCAGGCGCAGCTTCTGCCTTGTGACCGAAAATCGCGTCCTTGATCGTGCCGAAAATGCTCATCTGGTCATCCTTTTCGTGTTGCGTGTCGACGGGCAAACCCTGCCCGTGGGTGGTAGGTTCCGCCGCGTCATCGAGGCATGGCCGCGACCCACTCGCTGACCAGCTTCACGCCCTCTGCGTGAATTGTGGCGCGACCGACTTCGGGCATGGCGACGCCGGGTTCGGTCGATTTCATGCGATACAGCATGATCGAGCTTTCAGGGTGCCCGGGGGCAACTGCGAAGTCGTGACCGCCGCTGCCGCGACCGGCGGCGACGGGACGCTTGCCGATGCCGAGCGCGGTCGCATTACCCTGATCGTATGTCAGGAAAAGCCCCGAATTCGAAGCCGCACCCTTCGGGTTGTGGCAATGCCCGCAGTTGACGTCGAGATAGGCACGGGCACGAGCGGCGAGCGGTGCGGCTGCATCGTCCCAGCGCGGCATCGGCGCGGCCGTCGACGATCCGGTCAGAACGCCGATCTTGCGCCAATGATCGAGTTGTACCCCGTCGATATTCGATGCCTTGGGCCCGATCGGGAGGAGCGCATCGCCCGACGCATGGCATTCCTTGCACTGGTTCACGTTGGGGACGGCATAGGCAATCGGTTGCCCGCGCACGGTCAGGTCGATGCGCTTGCCCGCGCGTTTCAGCACGGCCTCATCGCCTTCCCAGACATAGGGCAAGGCGACCCAGCCGTTCGCGCGGTTCAGGAGGACGCGCGTCTCCACCCTGGTCGCGCCATAGCGGAACGTCTTCACGATCGCCGAGCCGACCGGGAACTGGATTTTTCCCGTCGCATCGAAAAGCGCGCTCTGTCCCGCAGGCACGAAGACGTAGCGGTCCTTGTCAGCGTAGTCGGAAAAGAGCGGCGTCATGAGGTGATACGCGACGACGCGCGTGTTGGGTCGATTGCCGACGAAAAAGCGGAAGTCGGACAGCTTGGGCGGCAGCACGTCGGAGAGGATAAGGTCGGATGCGACCGGCGCGGGCTGGCTGGCGCTGACAAGCGCGACCCACGCAATCGCGAGCGCAAGCCCGGCGCGGATCACTTGACCGCGGCCTCCATCGACGCGGGCAGGACGACGGCTTTGGGTTCGACGATGGCAGTGCCGCCGGACAGGTCGACGGGTGCCGGCTTTGCCTGTTCAACAGGGGTCAGCGGTTCCGCGAGGCCCAAAGTGACGACGCCGACCGCATCGCGGACCTGGACATTGGTTGCGGCGCGACCGCCCGCGCCATCCCAGAATATCGGCGCGATGCTGCCCCCCATTGCCGCCGCGAGTTCCTTGCCCCCGACGAAGCCGGGTGCCCAGCCGGCGCGGCCGTGCATGTTGTCGCGAACGACGACATTGCGCGGCAGCGGGTTGTAATTCGGGTCGGTGAACGGCCGCTTGTAGGCGACGACCATGACGTTGACGGTCGCGTTTTCGCCCAGTGTGTTGCCGAATACGTGCACGTCGCGATTGGCCATCACCATGACGCCGGTCCCGGTCGGGACGCTTGCCACGATATTGCCCTTCGGCGCGAAATTGGGCGTGTCGTTCGCGGTCACATTGTTGTTGTAAATCCGCACCGAATGGCCGCCCATCTGGGGCAGATTGGGCAAGTCGAAGACAAGGATGCCGCCGGCATTATGCGTGGCCACATTGTCGTGGACGTCGGCTTCGTAGCTGTTCTCGATCTCTATCCCCGCGACGTTCATCATCGCCGTCGAATTGCGGACGATGATGCGGCGCGACTGGCCCACGTAGATGCCCGCATCCGACGCGCCCTTCACGACGACGCCGTCGATCAGCACGTCCTCGCTCGCCACCGGATAGACGCCGTAAGCGCCGTTGGTTTCCTTTGGCCCGCCGGTCCATTCGACGCGCAGGTTGAAGTAGACGATGCGGTCGGCACCCTTTGACTTGATGGCGTCGCCGCGCGCGTCCTCGACCGCGAAATCGCGTAAGGTCACGTCGTCGGAGGTGACGAGCAGCCCCTCGCCCGCGCCCTTCTGCGCCTTGAAGTCGAGGATCGTCGTGGCGGGGCCGGTCCCGCGCACGGTGACGCGGTTGACGTCGAGCGACAGGCCGTCGGTCAAATCGAAGCGGCCCGCGCCAAGCTGAACCACGTCGCCGGGTTGTGCATCGATCAGCGCCTCCTGAAGCCGGGTCTGGGCATCGGGACCGGGTGCGACCGCGATCGTTCTGGCGAGGGCGGGCGTGGCCAGAAGCGACACCGCAACAATAAGACAGCGCTTGTTCATGGCGACAGACTATTGCACCCAGCGCCATTCGCCAAGCCGGAGAGAAACGCCTTGAAATATGCCCTGACCGCGATCGCCATGGTCGCCCTGCCCGCGCAAGCCGCGGTTCCCGTAACGGGCAAATGGCTGACGACGGAACGCGATTCGGTGATCGAAATCGGGCAATGCGGCGCGAGCGTGTGCGGACGGGTTGCGCGCGTCCTGAAGATGATGCCGAACGGAAAGATGCCGATCGACGCGAACAATCCCGATCCCGCGCTGCGCGGCAAGCCGGTGCAGGGGATGACGATCCTGTCGGGGTTTACGGATGGCGGCACCGTCTGGAACGGGCAAATCTATGACCCGCGCAAGGGCAAGATTTACAAATCGAAACTGTCGCGCAACGC
>JANMKS010000294.1:0-3928 GCA_031372155.1 Sphingomonas sp. | reverse complement strand
CGGGCATTCGTCACGGCAACGTCTTCATCATGGCGGGGGTGCCGCACATCACCTCGATGATGCTGGAAGCGCTGTCGGGAACGCTGGCGGGCGGCAGGCCGCTGCTTTCGCAAACCGTCGGCTGCTGGGTCGCAGAAAGCGAAGTCGCAGAGCTCCTGCGCGCGACCGAAAAGGCGCATCCGGACTGCCAGATCGGGAGCTACCCGTTCTTTCGCGAAGGTCGTGTCGGTGCGAACTTCGTCGTACGCTCGACCGACGGCGATGGTTTGGCTGCCTGCGTCGCGGCACTGAAGACCGCTTTGGCGGCCGCAGGGCACGAGCCGGTCGAAAGCGGCATTTAAGTCGCGACGCGCGGCAATCTGCGTAGCAGAACGAGCGCGAATATCCCGAACACTGCCGCGATGGCGAATGCTACGCCGGGAAAATAGAACGGTGCGGCCTTGCTGGTGAAATACGCCATCGGCTGAGTTAGAATAATCGGCGCAACGATCGAACCGATGCCCATCGCCATGGCGGAAATGCCCTGAACCTCACCCTGCGTCTGCGGTGTGGCGCGGCGCGACAGCATCGCCATCAGGCTCGGCTGGACCAGGCTTTGCAGCGCAATCGCGGCCATCGCGGCGAACGCCATCCATGTCCGGTCGATCAGGGCATAGGTCACGAAACCGGCGATTGCGACGACCAGGCCGATCGACGCAGCGTCGCGCTCGCCGAAGCGCCTGACGGCGGGACCGGTCAGGAACGTCTGGCTGAAGGCAATGACGACGCCGACGGCGGCCAGGCTGAGACCGATCATACCCGTCGACCAGCCGAACCGCGCGATCGCGTAAAAGCTCCACGTCAACGGATAGACGAGGCTCGCGATCTGCCAAAGTACAAGCACGATTGCGCACGCCGTCATGCCGGATGCCGCGCGGAGCGACTGCCAGGCGCCGAGCGGGTTGGCGCGCGACCAGTCGAAACGCCGCCGGTTTTCGCGCTTCAACGTTTCGGGAAACATCGTAAGCCCATAGATGAAGTTGGTCGCCGCCAGCGCTGCCGCCGCGTAAAACGGTGCGCGGTCGCCCAATTCGCCGAGCAGACCGCCGATAGCCGGTCCCGCGACAAAGCCGACGCCGAACGCCGCACTGACATAGCCGAATGTCTTCGCGCGCTCGTCGGGCGCCGTGATGTCGGCAATTGCCGACTGCGCCGCGCCATAGCTGCCGCCGAAAGCGCCCGAGATCGTCCGGGCAACGAAAATCAGCAACAGCGTGTCGGCGACCGCGAGGAACAGGTAATCGAGCGCAAGGAAGCCGAGCGCGACGAGAAGAACCGGCCTGCGCCCGAAGCGGTCCGATAAATTGCCGATGACCGGTGCCGCAATGAACGAGGCCACGGCCATGGCGAGGCCCATCCAGGCACCGACCGAGATTGCCTGCGACAAGGTCAGCTTCCCGACCGACATCAACAGCCGCGGCAGCACCGGCATGATGATGCCAAAGCCGATTGCGTCGATGAAAATCGTGACAAGGACAAACAGGGTCGAGTGATTGCGGTTCAACATCCGCCAGTCCTCCCCCCTGGAAGCGCGACCCATAGCTGGTGGACAGGGCTGGATTCGAACCAGCGTACGCTTTCACGGGCAGATTTACAGTCTGCTGCCTTTAACCACTCGGCCACCTGTCCGGCGCTTAGCGAGCGCGCGTCATTGGCGAAGCGGGGCTTGCCTGTCAACGCGCCCTCGGCGAAAGGGGGCGATGCGCAGAACGGGAAAATCGGGGCATCGCCCATCGCAGGCGGCAGGCGGCAGGATTCGGCTATGGGGTCGCCATGCCGTGATTGCGGCGCTTGCCAATCCGGAACGAGAAGTTCGCAAGATATGGGGTACGCGAGAGGCGCTCGGCGCGCTCGAGCTGCCTCCGGTCATGCCGGTCGTGTTCGCCGATGTCGCCGACCTGGGGAGAATGGTTCCCGCAGACGCGCCTCATCAGGGGCTGGTTGCGGAGGTCGATCCGCTTGAAGACATCTGGCTGGGCGATCTTATCGAGCAGGGCGCTGACAATCGTCGTCCGCTCGTCGTCCTCGATCAAGTGACCGATCCGCACAACGTGGGTGCAGTGTTGCGCTCGGCGGCGGCATTCGATGCGCTTGGCATCGTGACGCAGGACCGTCATGCGCCACCGGAGTCGGGCGCGCTGGCGCGTGCTGCATCGGGCGCGCTGGAGATCGTGCCGTGGGTCAGGGTCGTTAATCTTGCCCGTGCACTGGAGGAAATTGCAGAGGGCGGCTTCTGGCGGATCGGCCTGGCCGGCGAGGCAGAAACAACCATCGCCGATGCGTTCGGCGAGGCGAAACCGGCACTCGTGCTCGGCGCCGAAGGGGAAGGGCTGCGGCACAATGTCGCCCAGCATTGCGACCTGCTCGCGCGCCTTCCGATCAGCGCAAGGGTCGAAAGTCTCAACGTGTCGAACGCGGCGGCGATTGCGCTCTACGCTGCGTCGACAAGGGGAACATGATGCTTCGAGCGCTTCGCACGGCCATATTGCTTGCGCTTCCCGCGATACTGAGCGGCTGCTTCCTGGCTCCCGGCGCTTTTATTTCCACTTTGGATTTGCGGCGCGACGGCAGTTTTGCATTCGCTTACAAGGGCGAAGTCGTCTTCGCATCGCCCGACGAAATGATGCAATTGGGTGAAGGCCGCGCCGAGGAAGTCTGGAGCGACGACCGCGCAACCTGCGAAGACGCGACCGACACGGTGACGCCCGCTCCCGCACGTTTCACGCCCGTTGCCGCCGATGACGAGATCGTTCGGTCCTGCACCTCCGCGCAGATCGCCGAGCAACGCAAGGTTTGGGAAGCCGAGCGCGACGCCAAGTCGGAAAAGCGCGCGAAAGACGCAAAGCAATTCGGAGCGGTGTTCGGCTTCACACCGGGCGACGACGACGCCAATCGGAAGCTTGCGGCGACCTATGCCAAATACCAGGGCTATCGCAGCGTTACCTACCGCGGCAACGGTGTCTTCGATGTGGATTATGCGGCCGCCGGAAAGCTGAGCCACGAGTTTATCTTTCCCGTTCTGCCGCAACAGGACATCATATTTCCCTTCGTCGCGGTGCGGCGCCAGGCCGACGGGAGTGCGCGGATCAACGCGCCGTCACTGATCGGCGGTGGTCTGCGCGGACTGGCGGCAAAGCTGTCGACCTTCGGGTCAGCAATGGAGGGCAAGGAACTGCCCGCGTCGAGCCGCGCCAAGGGCACCTTCACGATAACGACTGACGGCGAAGTGCTGACGAACAACACCGAGGAGGGCGCATCGAATGCCGCAGGGCAACGCACGTTGCGGTGGGAGATCGGACCCGACACGCAAAAGGTGCCGGAAGCCCTGATCCGCCTGAAACCTTAGTCCTCGGCGGCGATCGTCACCTTCAGGCCGTCGAGCGCGGCGGTGAACGGTATCTGGCAGGACAATCGCGACGCCGCATCGCGGTGATCGGATGAATCGAGCAGGTCGTTTTCATCCTCGCTCATCGGTCCGACGGCTTCGGAAAATGCCGCATCGACGTACACGTGGCAGGTCGCGCACGAGCAGCAGCCGCCGCACAGCGCAAGCAGTTCGTCGAGGCCGCCGTCGCGAATGACTTCCATGACGGACAGCCCCGCTTCGCCATTGAGCTCAACGACACCTCCGTCGCGCTTGGTGACGATCAGCTTTGGCATGTGAGGCTCCCCAACGGATGAAGGCCGCGCTATGTCGTGCACGCTGGCGCAAATCAAGCGACCGCGTCACTGGGGAACTCATGGGACTTTCGGCCGAACAACTTCGCGAACACCTCGATGCGCTCGGTGAAATCGAACCAGCATTTGCCCGTGCGGTCGCCGTTGCCGGCTATCCGGAGCCGCGTATTCGCGACCGTGGTTACGTCACGCTGCTCCGCACGATCGTCGG
>JANMKS010000255.1:0-1573 GCA_031372155.1 Sphingomonas sp. | reverse complement strand
CAGCCACTCGAACGACTGGCTGGTGCTGCTGCCGGTGTTCAAGGACGGGCGGCTGATCGCCTATACCTCTATGTTCGGGCACCAGTCGGACATCGGCGGCATGGTTGCCGGATCGATGCCGATCGACGCGACCAGCATTTTCCAGGAGGGGGTCCGCATCCCTCCGGTCAAGATCTGGAAACAGGGTGTTTATAACGAAGACCTCATCAAGCTGGTCATGCACCAGACCCGCACGCCTGAATGGTGCAAGGCCGATCTCAACGCACTGATTGCCGCCTGTCGGGTCGCGTCACGCCGTGTCGTCGAAATGGCCGAACGGTTCGGCGACGACGTCTTCGTATCGGCGTGCGAAGAGCTGCTCGCGCGCAACCACCGCGCGATGAAGCAGCTGATCGAAACCGCGATTGGCGAAGAGCCGGTGAGCTTCGAGGATTATATCTGCGACGACGGTCTGGGTTACGGTCCCTACAAGATCAAATGCACGATGTGGCGAGAGAACGGGCCCAATGGCACGAAGGTCGTGCTCGATTTCGCGGGCACCGATCCGCAGTCGAAGGGCAGCATCAACTTCCTGCTTAACGAAAACATGATGCGAATGTTCTTCGGCATCTACATGATCATGATCTTCGATCCGCAGATCCTGTTCAACGATGGATATTATGACCTGATCGACGTGCGCATCCCTGAAGGCTCGCTGCTCAAGCCGAAGTTTCCGGCGGCGCTCAGCGGGCGTACCCACGCGCTCGGGCGGCTATTCGACATTCTGGGCGGGCTTCTGGGGCAAAAGACGCCCGAATTCCTGTGCGCAGCCGGATTCTCCTCGTCTCCTCACCTGTTCTATTCAGGGTCGAAGCCCGATGGCGAGTGGTTCCAGCTGTTCCAGATCGGCTTTGGCGGCATTCCGGGACGACCGTTCGGCGACGGCCCCGACGGCCATTCGCTATGGCCCAACTTCACCAACGTGCCGAACGAGTTTCTCGAACGCTATTTCCCGCTGATGATCGAACGGTACGAGACGGTGCCCGACAGTGGCGGCGCTGGCTTTTATCGTGGCGGCAACGGCATCCGCATGACCTACAAGTTCCTCGAAACCGGCCAGATTGCCATCCATGATGATCGCTGGTTCGTGCCGCCGTGGGGAGTGAACGGCGGCCTGCCCGGCGCGCGTGCCACAAAGATCCTCCGCAAGGCGGATGGCAGCGAAACAGTGGTCGGCAACAAATTGGAGGACGTCGCCGTCGAGGCGGGCGACGAGCTCGATTTTATCACCTGGGGCGGCGGCGGATGGGGCGACCCGCTGACCCGCGACCCGGCGCTGGTGGCCAAGGAAGTCGTCCAGGGACTGGTCACGGTAGCGGGCGCCAGACTTTACGGCGTCGCGATTGCCGACGATGGGAGCGTCGATACGGCCGCGACCGAAACGTTGCGTGCACAGATGCGTGATAATCGACCTGCCGTGCTCGACACCTTCAACTATGGCCCCGGGCTTGACGAGCTGCGGGCAAATTCGCTTAGCGATATCGGCCTCGCTGCGCCAAAGGCCCCGGTCTGGACACGCACCGAACCGGCGTTT
>JANMKS010000251.1:0-3127 GCA_031372155.1 Sphingomonas sp. | reverse complement strand
GCGGCGATGCGTGAGGGCGCGCAAAAGGCCGGCATCAAGCTTCTCGAGCCGATCATGAAGGTCGAGGTCGTCACACCCGAGGATTATTTGGGCGACGTCATCGGCGACATGAACTCGCGGCGCGGGCAAATCCAGGGCACTGACAGTCGGGGCAATGCCCAGACGGTCGAGGCGATGGTGCCGCTGGCGAACATGTTCGGCTACGTCAACCAGCTGCGGTCGTTCACGCA
This sequence comes from Sphingomonas sp., assembly GCA_031372155.1. Taxonomy (GTDB): domain Bacteria; phylum Pseudomonadota; class Alphaproteobacteria; order Sphingomonadales; family Sphingomonadaceae; genus Sphingomonas_O. Next base: position 2,897 of record JANMKS010000251.1, on the reverse strand, counting down.
GGGACGGGCGCAATACTCGATGCAATTCTCGCATTATGAGGAAGTGCCGGCCAACGTGGCGGAAGAAGTCAAAGCGAAGCTGGCTTAATCGAAATTATCCGACTATGGGGACCGCCGCACGCGGTTCTCGCAACTTCAAAGTTACAAAGAGGCAAAAATGGCAAAGGCAAAATTCGAGCGGACGAAGCCGCACTGCAACATTGGCACCATTGGTCACGTCGATCACGGCAAGACCTCGCTCACGGCGGCGATCACGAAAATCCTTGCCGAAACCGGCGGCGCGACCTTCACGTCGTACGACAACATCGACAAGGCGCCCGAAGAGCGCGAGCGCGGCATCACGATCTCGACCGCACACGTCGAGTATGAGACCGAAGCGCGCCATTACGCGCACGTCGATTGCCCCGGCCACGCCGATTATGTGAAGAACATGATCACTGGTGCCGCGCAGATGGACGGTGGTATCCTCGTCGTGTCCGCGACCGACGGCCCGATGCCGCAGACCCGCGAGCACATCCTGCTCGCGCGTCAGGTCGGCGTGCCGCAGCTCGTCGTGTTCATGAACAAGGTCGACCTGGTCGACGATGCCGAAATCCTCGAACTCGTCGAAATGGAAATCCGCGAACTGCTTTCGAAATATGATTTCGATGGCGACAACATTCCGATCATCCAGGGTTCGGCCAAGGCCGCGCTCGACGGCGTGAACGAAGAGCTGGGTCGTGGCGCCGTGCTGAAGCTCATGGCGGCGGTCGATTCGTTCATTCCGCAGCCTGCGCGTCCGCTCGACAAGCCATTCCTGATGCCTATCGAGGACGTGTTCTCGATCTCGGGTCGCGGCACCGTCGTCACCGGTCGCGTCGAACAGGGTATCGTCAAGGTGGGCGAGGAAGTCGAGATTGTCGGTCTGAAGGATACCAAGAAGACCGTCTGCACCGGCGTCGAAATGTTCCGCAAGCTGCTCGATCAGGGTCAGGCCGGCGACAACATCGGCGCGCTGATCCGCGGCGTTGGTCGTGAGGAAGTCGAGCGCGGGCAGGTTCTCTGCAAGCCCGGCTCGATCAAGCCGCACACCGAATTCGAATCCGAGGTCTATGTACTGTCGAAGGAAGAGGGTGGCCGTCACACGCCGTTCTTTGCGAACTATCGTCCGCAATTCTATTTCCGCACGACCGACGTGACCGGCGAAGTCGTCCTCCCCGAGGGCACCGAAATGGTGATGCCCGGCGACAACGTGAAGCTCGGCGTCAAGCTCATCGCACCGATCGCGATGGAGCAGGGTCTGCGTTTCTCGATCCGCGAGGGCGGCCGCACGGTCGGCTCGGGGGTTGTGGCGAACGTCACCAAGTAGTAGTGCGCTTCCAGAGCCGCCCGATTCTTCTTGAAGGGAATCGGGCGGTTCGTCGTTTTATGTAAACCCGTGAAGACGGGTCGGCTCTTTCGCATCGGTAGTGGACATGGAAACGCAGAATATCCGTATTCGTCTGAAGGCATTCGATCACCGCGTGCTCGATCAGGCGACCGGGGACATCGCCGACACGGCAAAGCGCACCGGCGCACTCATTCGCGGACCCATCCCGCTCCCGACGCACATCGACAAGTTCACGGTCAACCGTGGGCCGCACGTCGACAAGAAGTCGCGCGAACAGTTCGAGGTTCGCACCTACAAGCGCCTGCTCGACATCATCCAGCCGACACCGCAGACGGTCGACGCATTGATGAAGCTCGATCTGGCCGCAGGGGTGGACGTCGAGATCAAACTGGCCTAATGGCCCGCTTCCCGCGATTCATCGCGGGGACGAGATTAGGGATACCGCCGGATTCATCCGGGCTGCGTCCCCGTCCTCGCTCCCTCGACAGGGAGTGAAACGCCCGGGCGGGGCACGCATCGATATTGGGGCAAGCCAAGCGCGCATGGGATCTTCCGTGTGCGCCTCTGACGTGAGGAGTAAGGCCGGTGAGGACCGGAGTGATTGCAAAGAAGATGGGCATGACCCGTCTGTTTCAGGACGATGGGCGCCATGTGCCCGTGACGGTCCTGGCGCTCGAAAATAATCAGGTGATTTCGCAGCGGACTGCGGATCGTGACGGCTATGTCGCGATTCAGGTCGGCGCGGGCACCGCAAAGGCGAAGAATGTCGCCAAGCCGCAGCGCGGGCATTTCGGCAAGGCCGAAGTCGAGCCCAAGGCGCGCGTGCACGAATTTCGTGTCTCCGAAGATGCTCTGATCGAAGTGGGCGCGGAGATTTCCGCCGACCATTTCGTCGCCGGGCAGATGGTCGACGTATCGGGCCACACGCAGGGCAAGGGTTTTCAGGGCGGCATGAAGCGCTGGAACTTCGGCGGCCTCCGCGCCACGCATGGTGTTTCGGTGTCTCACCGTTCGCTCGGTTCGACCGGTCAGCGTCAGGACCCCGGCAAGGTGTTCAAGGGCAAGAAGATGGCCGGCCACATGGGCGACCGTCAACGCACTCAGCAAAATCTCGAGATCGTTCGCACCGATCCGGAGCGCGGCTTGCTCTTTATCAAGGGCTCGGTTCCCGGTTCAAAGGGAGGCTGGCTGATGGTCAAGGATGCGGTTAAGATCGATCGCCATGCCGACGCGCCTTATCCCGCCGGCCTCCGCAGCATGCACATCGTGCACGAAGAAGCCGATGCCGGGATGGTTGAAGCAGGCGCTGTTCACGAGATTCCCCCGCTGCCAAGCGCCGAGGACGTCCAGATCGGCGTTGCAGAAACAGACGCGCATACGGTCGAAGCCGCGCGCGACGAAAACCAGGAGGGCTGAACGTGAAACTGCAAGTTCAGAACCTTGATGCCACGGGCAAGGGCGACATCGAACTCAACGATGAGGTCTTCGGGCTGGAGCCGCGTGCGGACATCCTGCACCGGGTCATCAC
>JANMKS010000242.1:0-2178 GCA_031372155.1 Sphingomonas sp. | reverse complement strand
GCCGATGGCGATGGCATCAAAGCGGTCGGGTTGAGCGATGGCATGCACAACGATGTCGGCGCGCGGCTCGACGAAGTCCTCGAGCAGGCGTGAGGCGGCCTGGGTGAGAAAGGGCGGCTCCCTTGCGGGGCCGCCCTTTTCTTTGAGTGGCGGACATGGGCAAAGCCCATGTCGTCGGTCGGGCTGAGCCCGCCGGCCGGCCGTTCAGGGAGTCGCGGCCAAGTAAGACCTGGCAGTCGCCCCTTCCGGCTTACTTGAGTTCCACCGTCGCGCCGACGGCTTCGAGCTGCGCCTTGACCTTGTTGGCTTCGTCCTTCGACACGCCTTCCTTGATCGCCTTGGGAGCGGCTTCGACCGCTGCCTTGGCTTCGGTGAGGCCGAGGCCGGTGATCGCGCGGACTTCCTTGATCGTCGCGATCTTGTTGCCGCCGTCTCCGGTCAGGATGACGTCGAATTCGGTCTGCTCTTCGGCAGCGGGGGCGGCGGGGCCACCGGCAGCAGGCGCGGCAGCCACTGCGGCGGCAGCGGAGACGCCCCACTTTTCTTCGAGCATCTTCGAAAGCTCGGCGGCTTCGATGACGGTGAGAGCCGACAGGTCGTCGACGATTTTGTTCAGATCAGCCATTTGAATGTTCCTTGAATAGATTGATTACGAAACGAAAAACCTAGGCGGCTTCCTTCTCGGCATACGCCGCAAGCACGCGGGCCAACTGGCCTGCGGGTGCCTGAACGATCTGGACGATCTTGGTCGCGGGTGCCTGTACCAGGCCCACGATCTTGGCGCGCAGTTCGTCCAGCGAAGGCAAGGTCGCAAGTGCCTTCACGCCGTTCACGTCGAGGAGCGTGTCGCCCATCGCACCGCCGACGATTTCGAACTTGTCGTTCGTCTTCGCGAATTCCACCGCAACCTTGGCGGCGGAAACGGGGTCGGTCGATGATGCAAAGGCCGTCGGGCCGGTCAGCAGGCTGCTGAGCGACGCATAAGGCGTTCCCTCGATCGCGAGTTTGGCGAGCTTGTTCTTGGTGACCTTGTAGCTGGCACCGGCTTCACGCATTTTCGTCCGAAGGTCGGTCGACTGGGCGACGGTCATCCCGAGATTGCGGGTGACGACGACCACGCCGAACTGGGCGAGGCTTGCGTTCAGACTGGTGACGAGCTCGGACTTTTCAGTACGGTCCATGCCATTCTCCACGTGTTCGCATGCGCCGACATGACGCACGCGGTATCATCCGATGGGGAAATGGGTGCACGGGCGCGAATGCACCCGACGCAAAATCCTGATCCCCGTCTAGGCTGGCAAAATTAAGCCTCTAAAGGCACCAACTGTCTCGGACGGACGCAAGGTGGCGAGCCACCAGGCGAAGCGGCGCTCATAGCGGCAAAGCGTGCGAGGTCAAGCGGCACCGTCCGTTCATGCCGCGGCAAGGGGCGAGGCTGTCAAGGTCGCGGTCAGAACCGGCAGGGAGTTTTGCCATGCGCGCCGTTGGATCGACCGTTGCCGTTTCGCTTTTTCTGTTGCTGCCGTTTGCGGCTTCGGCAGGCGAGCCGCCAAAGCGCACAACTGCGCTGACCGTATACGGCAACGATCCCTGTCCCAAGGCGACGAACGACGAAATCGTCGTTTGCGCGCGCGAACCGGAAAGCGAGCGGTATCGCATCCCCAAGAAGTTGCGAAAGCCCAAGGAACTGCCGGGGGAAGCGTCATGGGCATCGCGGGTCGCGACATTGGAGGACGCGGCGCGTCCCGGGCGGCCGAACAGTTGCTCGGCGTGGGGAAGCAATGGCCAAACAGGCTGCACACAGGCGATGTTGCGACAGTGGTTCGCCGAGCGGAGAGCGGCCGCTGCGGCCGCGTCCGAGGTGCCGTGAATGATGTTAAGCGCCAGGTGCCGGTCGTACGGCGCCCAGGGGACAAGCGAAGGCTGTAGCGCATCCGGGCTCCTGAGACATCATTCCGACGGCAATTGGCAAAATCCGCGAAGTATTGGTGCAATTTTCCGACCCACCGGTCGCCACTGAATTTAAACTGGCGCAAATCTGCCGAAAACCGACCTGGCACGAAGTGTGCTGATGGCTCCAGGTGGGGCAGGCACGCTGCCCGCCAATCGCAGGAGTTTCCCGATGCCCGTATCCGCGCCCGTGTTTTTCAACCGCCCCGACACGTTTTTCGGCGTGTG
>JANMKS010000232.1:0-10044 GCA_031372155.1 Sphingomonas sp. | reverse complement strand
AACGGCCACAGCGCCGAGGAAAACCATGTGTCGAGGACGTCGTTGTCCTGTCTCAGCGCGGCTCCCTCCCCGGCCAGCGTCTGGGCGCGGGCCGCGTCTTCGGCAACGAAGATACGGCCGTCGTCAGCAAACCACGCCGGTATCCGGTGCCCCCACCAAAGCTGCCGCGAGACACACCAAGGCTGGATGTTTTCGAGCCACTGAAACCACGTCTTTTCCCAGCTTTGCGGAACGACCCTGATTGCGCCCGAGCGCACGGCGTCGATCGCGGGGCCGGCCAGCGTCTTTGCGTCGACATACCATTGGTCGGTCAGCCACGGTTCGATGACGACCCCCGAGCGGTCGCCATAGGGAGTCTGGATGACCCGGTCCTCGACGCGTACCAAGGCACCTTCTGTTTCGAGCAGCGCGACCACGGCCTTGCGCGCGTCGAAACGGTCGAGTTCGAGCAGCGCATGGGGAATGTCGCCGCACTGAACCACCCTTCCCTCGGCATCGAGCATGTTGAGCATGTCGGCAGGCGCAATTCCCGCGCGCTTGCCGACCTCGAAATCGTTGAAGTCGTGCCCCGGCGTGATCTTGACCGCCCCCGAACCAAGTTCCGGATCGGCGTGTTCGTCGGCGATGATCGGGATGAGGCGACCGGTGATGGGAAGCCGCACCTGCTTGCCGATAAGCGCCTGGTAACGCGCGTCGGAGGGGTTCACGGCGACAGCCATGTCGGCGAGCATTGTCTCTGGCCGGGTGGTCGCGACCCCGATCTGCCCGCTTCCGTCGGCGAGCGGGTAGCGGAGGTGCCAGAACTTCCCCTGAACCTCGCGCGTCTCGACTTCGAGATCGGAAATCGCGGTTTTCAGGCCGGGATCCCAATTGACGAGCCGCTTGTCACGATACAGCAGCCCCTCGTTGTACAAATCGACGAACACCTTGATGACGGCTTTCGAAAAGCCCTCGTCCATCGTGAAGCGTTCGTTCTTCCAGTCGCAGCTCGCGCCAAGCCGCCGCAACTGGCGCGTGATCGTCCCGCCGCTCTCGGCTTTCCAATTCCAGACCTTTTCGACGAATTGTTCACGCGTGAAATCGCTGCGGCGTTCCTGGCGCTCCATCATCTGCCGCTCGACGACCATCTGGGTCGCAATGCCGGCGTGGTCGGTGCCCGCCACCCAAAGCGCGTCCTTGCCCTGCAAGCGCGCATGACGGACGAGGATGTCCTGCAACGTCACGTCGAGTGCATGGCCGATGTGAAGCGAACCCGTCACGTTGGGCGGTGGCATGACGATGGTAAAGGGCGCGGCGTCGGAGCGGTCCGGGCGAAACGCGTTCGTCGCTTCCCAGCGCGCGTACCAGCGTGCCTCGATCGCGGCCGGGTCGAAGGTTTTGGGCAATTCGGTCATGCGGCCCGCGTTAACGGCTGCATTGCACCGAAACTACCCCCGGTCGGTAATGCGCCGGATCTCTTGCGCCACGAGCCGCTCGACGATGTCGGGCAAACGTCCCTCGAGCCATTCGGCGACCATCGGCTTGAGCATTTCGCGGACGAGACCTTCAAGCGAATCGCTTCCCGGCACTTCAGGCTTCACGATCAACGCGGAGAGCGCGGCAAGCGACGAACGGCTTGCCTGCGTCACGGCATCTGAAACCAGAACGGGGTCGGCGGGTTCTGCGTGGGGTTTGCGCGGAGCCTCAGGCTGGGGCTCGGGCGTTACCGCTTCAGTCAGTTCGAGCACTTCGCCCTCCTCTGAACTTTCCTCGACAAATGCGGGCCGCGCAACCGAACGCCGCGGGCGCGGCGCCGAAAGCGCGACTTCGCTATCCTCTGCAATGATGCGTTTAATCGATGACAGGATCTCCTCCATCGACGGTTCGCTACTCATATCGCCCATTCCGACCAGCCCCCTGGGAATCACGGCCCCGGTCAGGGCAGCGCAGGCCCCATGATTGCCGGGGTTTGCGCGGGTGTGTCAACCGTGCGTGTTCCGACTGCCGCCGGAGCGGCGTCCTCATCGAAGTCCCAGATGCGCGCGCGGACGCGGCGATAATTCTCGACCGGGTCGTACAATGCACCACCGTCGAGGCCCAGATCGCGTGCCTCCGCCTGGCCCATCGACGCCAGCAACGAGAAGCCAGCGACGTAGGAATTGCGCCGGGCGGTGACCAGATCGACTTGCGAATTTAGCAGTTCGCGCTGGGCATCGAGGATATCGAGGATCGTGCGATTGCCAACGCTGTTTTCGGCGCGGACGCCCTCCAGCGAGAGCGTGTTCGCGTCGACGGCGACTTGCGACGACGCAATGACTTCGTTCGAGGCACGGTAGCTTGCGAAGGCGGCACGGGTCTGTGCGACGATGCTGCGCTCGGTTTCGGTCACGGCCTCGATCGCCTGCGATTCGCGGGCTTGAGACTGGCGCACCTGCGCGGCGGGCAGACCACCCTGGAACAGCGGGATCGTCGCCTGAAGGCCCGCACCCGACGACCGCGACGTCTGCGAAATAGCCCCGCTCCCGGTGCCGCCGAGCGAACCGAGATAATCGACGTAGTTGGTCGTACCCACAGCCGACAGCCGTGGCAGCCGACCGGCACGGGCCACTCCGGTGTCGAAGCGAGCGGCATCGCGCTGTCGCAACGCCGCCTGCAATGCGGGATTGTTGTCGAGTGCGACCGTGACCGCGACCTGCGGGGTTGCAGGCAGATTGGGCAGCGGCGGCGGCGGTTGAAGATCGACCGGGGGCTCACCAACAAGACGAATATACTGCTCGCGGCTGTTGATGAGTTGCGATTGCGCCGATTCGAGCTGGCTGCGCGCTATTGCAAGACGTGCCTCGGACTGGGCTACGTCGGTGCGGGTCAGGTCGCCGACCTGAAAGCGGTCGCGCGTCGCTTCCAGATTGACGCGCAGTACGTCGACGTTCTGGACCTGAAGCCCGACGATCGCCTGGTCGCGGATAACGTCCATATAAGCGCCGACGACTTGCGAGAACAGGCTTGCCTCTGTGTCGCGCAGGTTTGCCCGGCCGGCGTCCACGCGTGCATCCGCCCCCCTGACGGCGTTGCGAACCGCGCCGCCCTGATAGATCGGCACGCCGAGCGTCAGCCCCGCCGTCGCCTGTCGCGCGGGAGAGATAAAGCTGGTCGACGAGCGCTGGAGGTTTTCGGTGTAGCTCCCCGACGCCTCGACGCTGGGCAGCCCCCGCGACCGCGCGATCGGGACGTTCTCGTCGTTCGCGCGCAACTGGGCCCGCGCGCCCGTGAGGGTCGGGTTGGTGGCATAGGCTTTCTGCAAAGCCTCGCGCAGAGTATCGGCGTGGGCAGCGGGCACGACCGAAACAGCACCGGCAAGCAACAGCGACCTGAATACGCGTCTCATGACAAACTTTCTCAAAATACGAACGCCTGCGGTCTTGCAAAACCCGGCAGGATGGCCGCATCGGCATCCGCGAATACCGTCAGCCCGAAGCCGTTGCCCCCGCGCCGCCCGACGGCAAGGCGCGTTACTCCGGCATCGAGCACCGCAGTCACAAGCCGCCCTCCCGGAGCGAGTTGCTCGACCAGCGCGTCGGGCACATGTTCGACCGCGCCGTCGATGACGACGACATCGAAAGGTGCCTGTCCCGGCACGCCCGATGCGCCCTCGGCAACCGTCACATGCGGTGTCAGTTCGCGAACAATGGCTGTAGTATAGTCGGTCGCGTTGCCGACGATCAGCACCTTGTCTCCCGCCCGGATCGCAGCTTCGTTCAATAGCCGCCCCGTGACCATGGGGGTGTTCAGCCACCGCCCCTCGCCAAGCGGTATCTTCAGGTCGGCGTAAGCGATTTCGCGACGATCGGTCGGCACGAAATCCTCGCGCCGTATACGGCCCATGGCTTCGATGACGCGCACGTCGGTGACGGCGTTCGGCCGCAGCTGGCTTACCACCATTGCGCGACGCATGTCGTCGAGGTCGTCAGAAATCATGGCCGTGCTCAAGCTCCCGATAGCGGCATCGCACAACTGTATTGCATTGGCAATACAGCAGTCGCCTTCGGCCTTCTATCGCGGGGCATTGCGCGCGCAAAGCGCAAAACAAGCACGACAAACAAGAACGGTGCGCGACCCCGAGAGATCGCGCACCGCAAGGGCAACCAGGAAAGACGTGTCAGCCGGCCGCGGGCATATCGACGATCCGCGGACTCGCCGTCCACTTGAAGCCGCTGTACATCTTCAGCTGCTTGCCATTGCCCAGGTCGCCGCCCGAGCAATTGAGCAGCTTGTTGATGCAGTTGTCGGTCCACATCTTCATGACCGTGTCGTCCCAGGCACCGAACCAGTCGGCATGAAAACTGCTTCCCGGACGCATCTTCGCCATGCCGGGCATCGAGTCGGATGACAGCGACCAGGTCGACCGCGAACTGTCCCAAGACCCCGACCGGTCGAGGTCGGCATCGGTCGTGTACCAGACCCCCATCGTGAAGGTCGGAATGACGAGCGGGTGGCTTGCCGGGCATTTCTGATAGCCCCAGTCGCCATAGCTCGAATACGCGACATGCGACCGGTGATCGGCGCTGTCGATGTTCTTGCCGTCCCAGCAATCGGGCGCGCTGATGATGGCGCCCAGTTTGTTGCCCGCCGGGCAATTTTTTGCTGCCGTCACGATGTCCGGATAATTGCCCGGCCTGGCGGTCGGCCCGTCGCAGTTGAAATAGGCGGCACCCGTCGGCGAGGCGGCCGGATTGCTCATGTTGTAGCCGAATACGAAGCGCAGACCGCGGGGAAGGTCGACGCACGCCGTCCCTTGCGTCTTGCACTTGGGAGACGTGACCGGCAGCCGCTTGTAATAGATGCTGATCTCATCCGGGCGGACAACCTTGCCCTTGCCGTTCAGCATCGCTGGCATCCAGTAAGACGAGCGGTTGGCCGGGCTGTTGCATGTACTCGACCCGGTCGTGCGCAGCGACGCATAAGTAGAACTCGCGTTCGCCTTCGTGTTCCCGAAAAATTCGTGGAGATGCGATTTGCCCGGCTGACCGGGATAGACGATCGGATCGTCATACGCTTCATGGCTGACGTTGCAGATGAAGCGGAACGCCCCGACGACATCGGGTGCCGCACTCGACGGTACGCCACCGTTACCCCACGACGGTACCAGTTCGCTGGCGAGGTCGAAATTGCTGGCGATCGAGGCCAGTCCAGCGACCGCGGGCATCGGGGCCGGCGCGATGGGGCCGGCGGGAAGCCCGGTCGGCGATTTCGGGACCGTCGGTGCAGGAGCCGGTGCGGGCACCGGCGCCGGCGTCACTGAAGGTGGCCGTGAAACCACTGTGACAATCTTTTTAAAGTACGACCAGGGCACCGTAACCGTGGTCGTTGCTGCGAACGCAATCGAAGTCATTCCCAACGCGGCGATTGCAACCCCGCGACGGCTGAAGCGCGTCAGCCGACGCGCCCCGAACATAGTGTTTTTCATTTTGCGACCCACCCGAAAGAAGCTCGGTCACCCTTTGCCACGGCAACCGTCAGGGCTTTCTCACCATACAATCTTTCACTAGGATTAACCATTGTTAACGTTGGGACAGGCCGCGCCCGAGGCCCGATGAAATTATTAACTTGAGTGATTTCAACGACGAACTGAGCACGTGTCACGGAACTTTCGTGCGTTCACGCAGCGTCAACCATTGATTCCCGATGGCTGCAATGTTCCAATTCAGTGCAATCCCATGCAATTCAGCGCCTTTTTCAAAGGTTCAGTATTCATGAGATATTTGCTATCCGCACCTAGGTAACGTGCCGTGCGAAAGCAGACCGGATCGCAGGGGGCGTTGCCGGAATGGGGAAAATCGAATGAAAATCGTGATCCTCGCAGGGGGCTATGGCACGCGCCTTTCAGAAGAAACCGTCAGCCGGCCCAAGCCCATGGTCGAAATCGGCGAGCGGCCAATCCTCTGGCACGTAATGAGCCTGTACGCCGACTATGGTCAGAATGATTTCTATGTGGCGTGCGGGTACAAGGGCGAAGTGATCAAGCAGTATTTCGCTGGGTATCACCTGCACAACGGCGACCTTTCGGTGTCGCTCAAATCGGGGGTCGTGGAGGTCAGCAACAGCTGCGTTCCCGACTGGCATGTCCATGCGATCGACACGGGCCGCGACGCCAACACCGGCGGACGCCTGGTTGCGCTTGCCGATCACCTGCGGGCGGACACGTTCATGTGCACGTATGGCGACGGACTGTGCAGCGTCGCGATCGACGAGCTGATCGCCTTTCATAAATCGCATGGAAAGCTTGCGACGGTCACTGCGGTTCACCCACCGGCCCGCTTCGGGCTGCTCGATCTCGACGGGGATATGGTCGCGAACTTTTCCGAAAAGCCGCAGACCGAGCGCGACTGGATTAACGGCGGATTCTTCGTGTTTGAACCCGGCATTCTCGATTATATCAAGGGCCCGGAAAGTTCGCTGGAAAAGGACGTGCTCGAGCAAGTGGCGGCGGACGGGCAACTCGCGGCATTCCGCCATCCGGGCTTCTTTCAGCCGATGGACACATTGCGCGAACGCCACATCCTCGAGGACTTCTGGAAGAGCGGCAACGCGCCGTGGGTTCGCTCCAGGTGAGACCGGAATTCCTGAACTGGTATGCGGGCAAGCGCGTTTTCCTGACCGGACATACCGGCTTCAAGGGCGCGTGGTTGAGCCTGTGGCTGAAGGCGCTCGGAACCGAGGTCACGGGATACGCACTGCCGCCCGAAGCGGGAAGCCTGTTCGCGACCGGACGGATCGACGATGGAATGATGTCGATCGAAGGCGACATTCGCGATGCGGAAGCGCTTTCCGCGGCCCTGGCAGCCGCGCGGCCCGACATCGTGTTTCACATGGCCGCCCAGTCTCTGGTTCGGCCGTCTTATGATGATCCCGTCGGCACCTTCGCGACGAACGCCATGGGCACCGCAAATCTCCTGCAAGCCGTGCGCCGGGTCGACAGCATCAGGAGCGTGGTCATCGTCACGAGCGACAAATGCTATGAGAACGATGGTTCGGGCATGCCCTTCATAGAGACAGCGGCGATGGGCGGCGACGACCCCTATAGCGCGAGCAAGGGCTGTACCGAACTCGTGACACAGTCGTTTGCGCGATCATTCTTCGGCGATGGCGCATGCACTGTTGCTTCGGGGCGAGCGGGCAACGTGATCGGCGGCGGCGACTGGTCGGTCGACCGCATCATACCCGATCTCATGCGCTCGACCCGTTCGTCGCAAACCCTGAGCGTCCGGCGTCCCGATGCGGTGCGCCCCTGGCAGCATGTGCTCGAACCCTTGCGCGGCTACCTGATGCTGGGTCACCGCGCCGCAGTGGATGGACACGAATTCGCCGGCGGCTGGAACTTCGGCCCGCGCGACGACGACGCGGTGCCGGTTCGCACGATCGTGGAAAAGACATCTGCTTTGTGGCCCGACATCAAGGCCGAACTGGCGACCGTGACCGAGGGACCGCATGAAGCAGCAACGCTGCGCCTAGATTGCCGCAAGGCAAATGCGCGTCTGGGATGGCACAGCGCACTGACACTCGATGACGCACTCGCCATGACCGTCGCATGGTACCGCCAAGCAGCGTCGGCACCACACGAGGGTGCGCGCATCGCAACGCGTCAAATTCATGACTATCAACACGAACTCGTTTCACTGGAGACCATCTGATGGCCGCGCGCGCAATCGAACCCACCAACCAGATCCGTGTGCCCTATGGCCGGACGGTCCACGGCGAGGAGGAAATCGCGGCAGTGACGCACGTCCTGCGCACGTCCACCCAAATGGGCGATCATGTCCGCCGCTTCGAGGCCGGCGTGGCGGCGTTGTTCGACAAAAAGCACGGCGTTATGGTCAATTCGGGATCGAGCGCCAACTACCTTGCCATCGAACTCCTCGGGCTGGAGCCGGGAGCCGAAGTCATCACGCCGACGCTGACGTTTGCGACCACCGTAGCGCCGATCGTCAAGGCGGGCCTGATCCCCGCATTCGTCGACGTCGAGCCCGACACGTTCAACATCGACGTCAATCAGGTCGAGGCGATGGTCGGCCCCAAGACGCGGGCGATGTGCATTCCGTCGCTGATCGGCAATCTTCCGGACTGGGACGCGCTCGCCGATATCGCCAAGCGTCATAACCTGCTGGTTGTCGAGGATTCGGCGGATACGCTGGGCGCGACACAAAGCGGACGCAGCACCGGCAGCCGTTCGGACATCAGCACGACCAGCTTTTACGGATCGCATGTCATCAATTGCGGCGGCAACGGTGGCATGTTGTGCGTCAACCGCGAGGATTGGCTGGAGGAAGCCAAGCTGTTGCGAAGCTGGGGTCGTTCCTCTTCGTTGTTCGCGGATTCGGAGAGCGCCGAGAGCCGCTTCAACGTCGATCTAGACGGCATCGAATACGACGCGAAATTCGTCTTTTCGCGGATCGGCTACAATTGGGAGCCGTCGGAAATGGGCGCCGCGTTCGGACTCGTCCAGCTCGACCGTCTTCAGTCCAACATCGACGCACGCATCGCCAATTTCGAGGCACAGCGCGCCTTTTTTGCCAAGTACGAAGAGTGGTTCATGCTGCCGCGGCAAGCCGACGATTCGCGCACCGGATGGCTCGCCTTTCCGGTCATCATTCGCGACAGCGCACCCTTCAAGCGGCGCGAGCTTCAGATCTTCCTCGAACAGCGCGGCATCCAGACGCGGACGGTATTTACCGGCAACATCCTTCGCCAGCCGGGATTCCGGGACATTACGCGGCGCGAACAGCCGGGCGGATACCCCAATGCCGACCAGGTCATGCGCAGCGGCATGCTGATCGCGTGCCATCACGGGCTGACGCAGGAGCATCTCGACTACACGCACGAGTGCTTCGAAGAATTCGCCGCAGGCTTCTGAACCGGTGCGGATTGCCTTCAATGCACAGCGAATGGCGGGCCAGCGATTCGGCGTCGGTCGGTACCTCGAGTATCTGATCCGCCATTGGTCGCGCGCGCTCGAGCGTGATGAACGACTGACCGTCCTGCTGCGCAAGCCCTTGGCCGAGGGCCTCGGCGACCTTGGCCCGCAAGTCGATATCGAGGTTCACGAGTCACGCATGTCGGGATTGCCCTGGGAAAACCTGGTGCTCGGGCGTGCAGCGGCACGGCACGACGTGCTGTTCTGCCCCGCCTATTCGGTCCCGATCGGTTACAAGGGCCCGCTCGTCGTTGCGACGCATTCCGTGAACGAGACCGAGCCGGGCGCGCATTCGTGGGGGTATCGGCAGACCTACTCGCGGCTGCATCGTTACAGCGCGCGGCATTCCGACGCGGTCATCGTTCCCGGCGAACGCACCCGGCGCGCGGTTGTCGACTATTACGGAGTCGACGAGGACAAGGTGCACATCGTGCATCAGGGCGCGGACGATGCGTTCCAGCCCATCACCGACCAAGCGTTGCTCAGCCGCACCCGCATCGGCTTTTTCGGTTCGGATCGCCCCTATATCCTGTTCGTCGGCAAGGGGTCGCAACGGCGCAATATCCCGATGCTCGTCGAAGCTTACGCACGCCTTCGGGCAACCGGCAATTTTCCGCACGGGCTCGTTCTGTTCGGGCCGTATCTGGGCGAACCGCCGATCGCGGAACTTTGCCGAAAGCTCGGGATACAGGGCGATGTCGTGCAGACCGACGGCATCGTCGACCGCCACGAGGATCTGGTGCCGGTCTATTGCGCCGCCGACGTCTTCGTTCACCCTTCGGAGAACGAGGGATGGTCGATGACGACGACCGAAGCGCTGGCCTGCGGAGTTGCGGTCATCGCCTCCAATCGAGGCGGCCTTGGCGAGGTGGCCGAGGGTCACGCACTGTTGATGGACGACCCCTCGGTTGAAGCGCTTGCCGAAAACCTGCGACGCGTGCTGACCGACGCCGACCTGCGCGCCGACCTGCAGCACCGGGCACGCGAACGCGGCAAATCGCTGCGCTGGGAAACGCTCGCCCGCCAGACACTCGATATCGTGCGCGCCAGCGCCAAGCATTGATGGAGAACGACATGATCAACGGCCAGGACGTCTG
>JANMKS010000215.1:0-5122 GCA_031372155.1 Sphingomonas sp. | reverse complement strand
GTCGGGCCGTTGACAGGGATCGAATAGGTCGAGCCGTTGTTGGAAACCTGCCTCAGGTACAACGAATTGTCGACGATGATATTCGACAAATCCTTGTAGAAGAGCGAGCCGGTGAGCGAGCCCACCTTTGCAAAATACCATTCGGCGGTCAGGTCGAATTGAAGCGCCTCGACCGGCTTCAGGAACGGATTTCGTGACGAGGCCGAGAATCCGAAGTTACCCGCCGAATTGCCCCCCGAGACACCGAAGCCGACATAATTGCGGAGATCGCCAAAATTCGGTCGCGTAATCGCCTTGGAGGCCGCGAACCGCATTTGTAGTTCCGGCGAAACTTCCAACCTGAGATTGAGGCTGGGCAGGAACCGGTTGTAGCTTTGGCTCGCAATGTCCGGCCTTGACGCACCGTTGGCAAAGGCAAGCGCTGCCGCTTGCTGGGTAGGAGTGACGGTACAGATGACCGGCGTAAGCTGTCCGGGTTGCGGATTGGCAGCCTGTTGCGCGGCGGTGAACGCGCAAAACCCCGGGATCGTGGTATAGCGAGGCGGCAGCGGGTTGCCCGTCGGACCCACGTTGTTATCGACCGGCAGCACCCCATTTTGCTGAGGAAACGTCAGTGAACCGACCGATTTGTCTTCTGTACGGACAAAGCGGCCACCGATATTGCCCGAAAGCCGCATTCCGCCGTTGTCGGCGGTTGCAAAGTCTACCCGCAGGTAACCCGAAAAGGTCTTCTCAGAGTTCCGGAAAATCTCGCCCGGCCGGAAATATCCGTTGATGAGGCCAGTGCCCCGGTCTTCGAGCGGAACATAATTGCCGCCGCCGAGCGTCGTGGCGCGGCGGAGCAGCGCGGTGAGTGCAGCGTGATCCGACAGGATGTTGTCGGGAATGTAAGGTGCCGACGGCGGCTGGTTCGCATCGCCGCGAAAGAAGTTGGTGTAATTGAACAGCTGTTGGTCGCCCGGCTGCAACCGCGAGAAATAGGTCGGACCGCCGCCTGTCCACGTGTCGGATACCGCGCCCCAATTGTTATAGTCATTCTCGCGAACGGTCTGCTGGCGCTCTGAATAGCGGCCACCCAGCCGGACCTTGCGGAGAAAGCTGTCGTCGCTGACGTCGTATTGAGCGTCCATCTTGAACGCCCATTCATCGCCGTCGTTATCTGCACGGTCGTTGAACGCATCGCGGAAATAAATCGCGTTGGGGTTCGCAAAATACTGGGTGGGATCGAAACCGGGCGTGACAGGCGTGATCTGCGGGATGCCGTTGCGCAGGTCGAGCTTCACCTGGGAATAGGTGGCGGTATCAACGATATCATCGGACTTCTGTGCGTTGGAAGTGACATACTGGGCGTCGAAGTTGAGGTGCAAGCGGTCGGTCGGACTCCACTTGATGTTGAGCGACTGATCCTGAGTCACCGACTTGGTGTAGGAATAACGGTTCGAGAAGGTCGTGAATTGTCCGCCCGCGACAATCTGATTCTGCGGGCAGTATGTCGTTGTATAGGGAAATCCGTTGTTCGGGATGATGCAACCGGCAGGTTGGTTCGCGAACACGGTCCCGCCGGTATGCGTCAGCGTTCCGCTCGTGAAGACGCCATTCTTGTCATAGGTATAGGTCGATCCGGGCGCGGGGAACGTCGCCGTCACGTCACCATAATAGACGTTGGGCTCGATCGTGTGCTCGATCCACGCCTCGCTCGATTCGGCGCGGAAGAACTGCGCCGTGACGAGGAAATTGCCCGAAGCGTTTTCATACTGCGCGGCACCCGAAAAGCCGAGGCGCTTGCGGTCGAAATCCTGGGTCCGCGAGCCTGCACCGGTCGGAACATAGACGCGGTCGAACCCGGCGGGGACAGGGAACGTGTCGAAGATCGACGACTGGAACGGCGTACCCGCGTTGATAACGCGGCCCTCGCCGGGATCCTGCGTCCCGTTGCGATTGGTGTCGTCGTTATATCGCGGAAAAGGCGAAGCCACGAAGACCGAGTCAGAGCGGAAATATTGTCGCGAATAGCTTCCGCTGGCGAGAATGCCGAACCGCCCCCCGTCGCCAAGCGTCCACTGCTTGCTGAACAAAGCGATACCCGACGGTGCCGAACGCTTCGCAAAGTCACCGTAGTTGATGCTGCCCGAGAGGTATATCAGCTGATCTTTGCTGTCGAATGGCTTGCGCGCATTGATCGACACGGTCCCGGAAATACCGCCCTCGATCAGATCGGCAGTCGAATTCTTGAAGACCTCGATCGACCCGACGAGTTCGGTCGGCACGTCGTTGAAGCCGATTTCTCGACCGGCACTCACCGCAAAGGTGTCGCGATTGTTGAGTTCGCTTCGCACATAGCCAAGGCCGCGGATGGTGACGCCCGATCCCTCGACCGAGAAATGCTGCGAGTCGTTGGGAGCAGCAAAGCGGCTGATCGCGACACCGGGGACGCGCTGCAATGCTTCGTTGACCGAACGATCGGGAAGCGCGCCGATGTCTTCGGATGTGATCGCGTCGACGACTGTGTCGGCGTCGCGCTTGATGCGCTGCGCCGATTGAAGGCTGGCACGGATGCCGGTCACGATGATGTCATCGCCCGCATCGGCCTCTGTAGCAGCATCGGGTTGGGTCTGTGCATGAGCCGCGGCCAACGGAACCAGTGCCAGCACCGCAAGCGACACGCCCCCGGCAAGACGACAGATGCGGATATTTGACGCGCGCGGCTTAAAGCTCATCGGTTCCCTCCCTCAGCACCCACCCCTCTGACGGGGGCGGCACAGCCATTCAGTTCGGACACAATAGCCAAGATTTTACCGCACACAAGATAAATAAAACAAAGATGATTAAGTTTATACCGCGCGCTCGGTTGCCTCCCTCTTGTCCTGGTCTTTCCACAGCGCAGTGGGCTTGGGCAGCAGGAAATAACTAAGCGGAAGGATGGCCGCGCCGACTGCGGGCGCGTCCTCGGACAGCATCGCGCGCTCGACCGGCGCAACCGCGGGCATACTCGCGGCGTTTGTTTTAAGCTCGGTGTTGAGTCCGGCTGCGAGGCGATCGATATCCTCGGCGGGAAGTCGCCCTCCGATCAGGATGGCGGAGGGGTCGACGACGCAACTGACCGTGCGCAGTGCAGGAGCGAGCATGGCGACACTCTGCGCCGTCCAGCTGCCGACGACGCGATCAACTCCGGGATCGCGATCCGCCACGTGCAAAACGTCGGTCAAGGCAAAGCCTTCGGACGCGAGCATCCTGCCGAGGCCAGACAGCGAGACATGAGACTGGATTTGCGCGTCGCCGTGCGAACCGCCGGCGGGTAGAAAACCGATCTCGCCGCTGCGCCCGTTCTGGCCACGAAAATAGGCACCGTCGATGGCGAGTCCGCCGCCGAGACCGGACGAAATCAGGATGTAGAAGAAGCTCGACAGATGCTGACCATGCCCCAACTGCAATTCGCCCATCGCGGCGGCGTTGGCATCATTTTCGATAAAGTTCGGAAGCGCGAGCGGTTCGGCGAACAATTGCTCGACATCGCATGTTTCCCAAGCGGCGTAGGCGTCCGGCCTGCCCGGAAGATCGATCGAGCCGAGCTGGTCAGGAATGGCGACGCCGATACCGACGATCCGCGCACGCTCCACCCCGGCTTCCGCGATGAGCGGGCCGATCGACTTGCGCCAGAATGCCTGAACCTCGTCAGGAAGCGCGAACGCAACGTCGCGAGTCACCCGGGCAAGCGTCCGGCCGGCGAAATTGACGATCACGATCGTGATGTGATCGCGATCGACATTCAGTCCGATCGCCGAGCAAGCGTCGGGATTGATGACCAGGTTGGTCGGCGGCTGACCGCGTCCGCCACGGCGCTGCCCGGCATGGAGGATCAGGTTGTCATCGAGCAGACGACGCGTGATATTGGCGATCGCCGGCGGCGTGAGACCCGTGATTTGCGCAAGATCGATCCGCGTCAGCGATTGGTTCACGCGGATGGCGTGCAAGGTGATGCGCTGATTGTGGTCGGCTGCGCGTTCGAGATTGGTTCCCGAAAGGCCGAGTCCCTTGAGAGCAGTTTGGGTCATTCGTTACGGTTAATCCCCCTTTTCCGCGTTACGGCGAACGATTATTTTTGCCGCGCCTTGCGCCGATTAAATTAATTTGGTGTATTAAATCGAAGAGCTAGCACAAAGGTGCAGCGACATGGGAGGATGATATGGCACCCCTTGCTTCGGCAATGGCAATCGCAGTGTTCGCCGCTGCGCCATTAGCAGCCAACGCGCAAGAAGTCGCGGGACCATATAACGTCGTCATTTTGCAGGGCGGCAACGGGGTCGAGCGAACGATCGACCGCGCGCAGCCCGATGCCGCCCGTCCGCTGACGCTATCGGCCTGGATCAACCCGGTCGTCACAGACGCCGCCGTTGAGGTCGTCTTTCTGGCATTCGGCGGCTCGAAATGCGAAGATTGGGCAATCTTCATGCGTGACGGTCGCATCGGTGCGCGCTTCAACAAAACAGCAGTCGTCCCCGACATACCAGCACTGCCCGGCCGCTGGACTCATGTCGCGGCGTCGTTCGATGGAACCATGCTTCGCCTGTTCATCAACGGAAGGGCAGTCGGCTCCGTAGCGACGCTGCCGACCACTCCGGGGGAACGTTTCAATGTCGCACCCGTCGTCGCTGGACAGCCGCATTATGGCGGGTCGATCGTCGGGGCGCGCCTTTCGAGGGACATCGCGATCCGCGCATTGTCGGCACGTCCCGACTTCGATCTGATCCAGATGTGGCATGTCGGTGCCGGCTGGGAATGGCAGAGCAAGGCCAACACGGGGCTGTGGCGGCAACAGGATGCCTGGACGTTGCCGCAGGGCAAGGGCGCGATTGGCAAGCCCGTTGCAAAACGCGCGCAAACCCTGCCGCAGCTTCAGGCCACTGGGGCAGGGCGCTGGATCGTCAATGGCTGGCGGCTGGCGGCGGCACCCGATGTGGTCGGCAATGGCGCGACACTTTCACGGGGCGGCGTCGACACCCGCAAATGGCACGCGGCGACGGTGCCCGGGACGGTCCTGACCACGCTGGTCGACCGGGGCATCTATCCTGACCCGTATTACGGCCTGAACAACATGGCGATCCCCGAAAGCCTCTCGCGCCAG
>JANMKS010000170.1:0-2633 GCA_031372155.1 Sphingomonas sp. | reverse complement strand
CGGCTGCGGGATGCGCGACAAATGCGACGCCGACGCGCTGCGGTATGAGCGCGTAATCATCATGACCGACGCCGATGTCGACGGCGCGCATATCGCGACACTGCTCATGACCTTCTTCTTTCAGGAAATGCCCGACATCGTGCGTCGCGGGCATCTTTTCCTCGCACAGCCGCCGCTGTACCGTCTCACCGTCGGCGCAAAGTCACTCTACGCCCGCGACGACGCGCACCGCGCCCAGATCGAGGCGAACGAGTTCAAGGGCAAGACCGTCGACGTCGGCCGCTTCAAGGGGCTGGGCGAGATGAACCCGAACCAGCTCCGCGAAACGACCATGGACCCGAAATCGCGCACCCTCCTCCGCGTCACCCTCCCGCAAGAGTATGAAGACCGTGCAGGCGTCCGCGATCTCGTCGAACGCCTGATGGGCAAAAACCCCGAGCATCGCTTTAATTTCATTCAGGAAAATGCGGCACGGGTGGATGAAGAGGCGATTGATGCTTAAGCTGACATTCGACTTAGCGATGTCTTGACTTTGCAATCTGTCACCGACGGATCACGGCCCCTGCGATAAGGCTGCAAACGGCAAAAAAAGCCATAATTCCAGACCAACGGTACATTGCGTCGCCGTCTGTCTGGATAATCCATAGCCACATACCGTAGACCAGGAGAGCAACGCTGACCACTGCCGATAGGAGTGCTATAGAAAGCAGCAAGCTCTTTGACATGTGACAAAATCCAAAACGCGCTGATTAGCAAAACTTCGTAATTTGTGACCCTGGAATTTACGACGAGTTAATCGCTTTGCTGACTGCCAAGGCCTCAACCAACGCCCTGACTTTCTTCTGCCGCCATTGGGGCAAAGGTGCGATCAGCCAGTAGCCGCGCGCGTCCTCGACCATCGCCACGTCCGCGCCTGCCAGCATTGCGGGGACGACCGCGCGGCCTAGCCCCGCCAGCGCGGCGTCCATTGCTAGGCCCGCATCTGCCACGGTCAGCGATGCACTCTCATCCGACGGGCAGCCGGGCCAGCCGATCGGCGTGCCCTCGCCTACGGCCACGAAGCCGCGTGGGCCGATTGGGACACCCTCGTGCACGCCCGCGCTGCTGTCGAAACAGATCGCCAAATCGAGGTTTGCTTCGGTGAAATCTAGACCCGCATCGCTCGCCAATAGCTGAAAGCGCAGTTCGGGATCGGCCGCGCGCATCGCGGACAGGCGGGGGAGCAGCCATTTCTCGGTGATGTCGCGGGGGGCGGCAATGGTCAGTGATTTCGACGATTGCCCGGCCTGCATCGCGCGCACCGATTCCTCGAAGCTCAGGAAGCCGGCGCGAAGTTCGATCAGCCCAGCCTCGCCCTCCGGCGTCAGTTCCAGCCCCTTGGGCGTTCGCCGGAACAGGACGGTGCCGAGCGTATCCTCGAGCGCCCTGATCTGCTGTCCCACGGCGGCGGGGGTGACCGCAAGCTCATCTGCCGCGCGCGTGAACGACAGGTGCCGTGCGGCGGCGTCGAGCACGCGGAGGCCGTTGAGGGGGAGATGGGTGCGCTTCACAAAAACACCGTTTGGGCTGAGCTTGTCGAAGCCCTGTCGTTCTTCGTGAACAGCCCGCCAGAGAAGGACAGCCCTTCGACAGGCTCTGGGAAGGCGGTTCTTGTGATTATCACCGCGTCGTCACCGGTGCTGTCAGCACGAATTTCGGGATTGCCACGTCAAAGCTCGACCCGTCCTCGCCGATCATTCCGTACGAGCCCTGCATCCAACCGGTCGGCGTGGTGAGCGGGCATCCCGACACATAGTCATACGCCTTTCCCGGCAAGATCACCGGCTGGTCGCCGACCACGCCGTCGCCCTCGACCACGCTTTTGGCGCCGCGCCCGTCGGCGATCGTCCAGCGCCGCGTCATGAGCTGTGCCGCCATCTGGCCCTCGTTCTCGAGCCGGATATGGTAGGCCCAAAACCAGCGCCCCTTGTCGGGATCGGATTGTTCGGGAAGAAAATTGACCGCGACGCGCACCGTCACGCCGCGGGTTGTTTCCGAATAGGGAAACATCGCCTTCATCATAGCCCGGCTCTTGTGAGCGCCTGGTCGAGGTCGTCGATCACGTCCTGCGGATCCTCCAGACCGATGTTGATGCGGATCATGCCCTCCCCCACGCCCATTCCGGCACGTGCATCGGGCCCGACGCTGTGATGCGTGGTCGAAGCCGGGTGCGTGGCGAGCGAGCGCGAGTCGCCGATGTTGTTGGAAATATCGACGAGTTCCAGCCCGTTGAGCAGTGCCATCGCCTGTTCGCGGCCGCCATCCAGGATGAACGAGAAGATCGGTCCGCATGCCTTCATCTGAGTAGCTGCCAGATTGTGCTGCGGGTGGCTCGGCAATCCGGGGTGCAGCATGACGGGCACGCGCCGCTCAAGGAATTGCCCGACCGCCATCGCATTTTCCGACTGACGCATTGCACGGAGCTCCAGCGTCTCGAGCCCTTTCATCACCACCCAGGCGTTGAACGGCGACAGGTTCGGGCCCGTGTTGCGGGTAAAGGGGAGCAGCGTGTTGAGGATGAAATCCTCGGTGCCGCACACCGCACCCGCGAGTACCCGACCCTGCCCGTCCATCATCTTGGTCGCCGAATAGGC
>JANMKS010000165.1:0-1688 GCA_031372155.1 Sphingomonas sp. | reverse complement strand
CTCGACGCGCTGGTCGCGCGTACACGGAGCCGTCCGCTGGTGAGCGGGGCGGTCACGTTGAAGGCCGCATGGGCCTGGCTGGTTGTGCTGTGCCTGATCGGGTTGGTCGTACTCGTGCAACTGCCGCCGTTTTCCGCGATGATCGCGCTGGCGAGCCTGCTTCCGGTCGCCGCGTATCCGTTCATGAAGCGCATTACCTGGTGGCCGCAGGCATGGCTCGGCATCGTGTTTTCCTGGGCCGCGCTTGTCGGCTGGAGCGCGGTCGCGGGCGACGCTGCGCCCACGTTGTGGCTGCTCTATGCGGGAAGTATCGCGTGGGTCGTCGGGTATGACACGATCTATGCGATGCAGGACCGCGAGGATGACGCCCTGATCGGGGTGCGGTCGTCGGCCTTGCGAATGGGCACGCACGTTCGGGCGGGCGTGGCGATCTTTTACGCAATCGCCCTGTTGCTGTGGGCCGGCGCAATCTGGAAAGTGCGGCCCGATCCGCTGGCGCTCGCGGCGCTCGTTCCAGTTGCCGTACATTTGGGCTGGCAGGCGGTCATGCTGAAGACCGACGACGGCGCAGACGCGCTGGCCAAGTTTCGATCGAACCGCTTCGCCGGGCTGCTCATGGCACTTGCCTGTGCGGTTGTGGGGAGCGCGAGCCTTCCCTAAGCGCAACCGATGCTTACCGCCGAACAGGCCCTGACCCGTGCCACCGATCTTGTCGAACGCGCCGTGCGCGGCGGCGCCGATGCAGCCGACGTCGTTTATGGCGCAAGCGCGTCGCGCGATGTCTCGGTTCGCCTGGGCAAACTGGAAGACGTCGGCAGTTCCGAAGGTGCCGAAATCGGCCTGCGGGTCTTTGTGCGGCAGCGTTCGGCAACCGCGTCGTCATCCGATCTGTCGGACAACGCGCTTGCCACGCTGGTCGAACGCACCGTCGCCATGGCGCGGCTTGCACCCGAAGACGCCAATGCAGGCCTGGCACCCGAAGAGCGGATTGCGCGCGGGCCGTTTGCCGACTTTGATACTGACGACGGTGCTTCGCCGACCCCAGAGGCGCTCAGGGAACGCGCCCTCGCCGCCGAGGATGCGGCGCGAGCGGTTCCCGGTGTCAGCAACAGCCAGGGCGGATCGGCATCGGTCTCGCGCAGCGTATATGCACTCGCGACGAGTGCGGGTTTCGCCGGGAGTCACAGCGCCACCAGCCACAGCGTCTCGGCGAGCGTGCTGGCAGGCGAAGGCGCGGGCAAGCAGCGGGACTATGCCTATCACTCGGCACGGCACCTCTGCGACCTGGACGACGCAGCAAAGGTGGGGCGCGAAGCAGGATCGCGCGCGGTCGGCCGTTTGAACCCAGAGCGGTTGCGGAGCGGTCCGGTCACCGTCGTCTTCGATCGGCGCGTCGGTCCCAGTCTGCTCGGTCACCTGATGGGGGCGATCTCGGGCGGAGCGGTCGCTCGCAAGACAAGCTTTCTGCTCGATGCACTCGGCACGGCAGTCTTTGACAACGGCGTCACGGTCATCGATGACCCATGGCTGACACGCGGGTTCCGGAGCCGGGCGTTCGACGGCGAGGGGCTTGCCACGAAACCGACGACCATCATCGACAAGGGCGTTCTGACCGGCTGGATCGCCGAAAGCGCGTCCGCGCGGCAGATCGGCATCGCGCCGACCGGTCACGCCGCGCGTGGCATCTC
>JANMKS010000142.1:0-2719 GCA_031372155.1 Sphingomonas sp. | reverse complement strand
CGCTACAAGGGCCCCGGGCATCATTCGTTCGTCGAAAACGCGGACAAGTCGTGGTCCATCATCTATCATCGCTGGGAAGGGAGCCACGGCGACGGGCCCTATACCGGGCAACGCAAGGTCGTCATTCAGCCGTTTACTTACCTGCCGGACGGCAGCATCCGGCCAATTATGATGAGCAATCCCTAGCTGCTCGCTTCGACGCGTGCAATCAAGGCAAGTACGTCGCCGATCAGTCGGCGCATTGCCGTTCGCGCCGCATCGGGATCGCGGGCAACGATTGCGTCGTGAACCGCGGCATGATCGCCGATGCTCGCCGTGCGTCCCTTGATCCGGTTCGTGAAGCGGATCGACGTTCGCAACGCGGTCGCGACCACATCCTGGAACTGACTGTAAAACGGGTTCTCCGAAGCTCGGAGTATTGCGATGTGAAACGCGATATCGGCGTCCAGCACATCGTCGTCGCCGCGTTCCGCGGCCGTCATTCGCGCCAGGCCAGCAGCGATGTCACGCAAGTCCGTGTCGCTTGCGTATCGTGCAGCTAGGGCTGCGGCCTCCGGCTCGATTGCAACGCGCAACTCGGTGAAGTGCTTCAGCAGTTCGAGCGAGAATTGTCGCTCCAGCAACCACGACAGAACATCAGTGTCGAACAAATTCCATGAACTCGCGGGCTGCACCATCGTGCCCTGACGCGGCCTCGCGCTGAGCAACCCTTTTGCGGTCAGCATTTTCACGGCTTCGCGCGTGACCGATCGGCTGACCCCATGCTGGTCGGCAAGTTGCGCCTCGGTCGGGAAAGTCTTGCCGTCATACTGTCCGGTGACGATTGCCTTGCCCAGGCTGTCGAGCATTCCGTAGGTGAGATTGCGACCAAGTTGCGGGCGGGGCGCGACATCGGGTGCGCGGGTAAACGTTGACATACTTTCGTCTAACCTATGTTACCTTGACGCGACCAGTAATTATCTGGCTCGCTGGACAGCAGCAATATATCGGATAAATGATGGCGCTGGCAAACGGTCCAACGCCTTCGCCGCAACAGGGGAGCTTTTCGCATATGAGCCTTTCGACAATCGATCTGATCGTCGTGATCGTATATGCGATCGGCATCTTCGGCCTCGCTCAGTGGGTTTCCCGCGAAAAGGCCGGGCACGTCAAGGACACCTCGGACTATTTCCTAGCATCCAAATCGCTTCCGTGGTGGGCGATCGGGGCTTCGCTGATTGCGGCCAACATTTCCGCCGAACAGATCGTCGGCATGTCGGGTTCGGGCTACGCAATGGGCCTTGCGATTGCGTCTTATGAGTGGATGGCGGCGCTGACATTGCTGATCGTCGGCAAATACTTCCTGCCGATCTTTCTCCGCAACCAGATCTATACGATGCCGCAATTCCTCCAGCAGCGGTACGGACGCGTGCTGCCGGTGCTGATGGCGGTGTTCTGGCTCGCGCTCTATGTCTTTGTGAACCTGACCTCGATCATCTGGCTGGGCTCGATTGCCGTGAACAAGGTTGCGGGCGTGGACCAGGGGACGGCGCTCATCGGACTCGGGCTGTTCGCGCTGCTGTATCAGCTTTGGGGCGGACTGAAGGCTGTCGCCCTCACCGACATCGTGCAGGTGACATTGCTCGTGTTCGGCGGATTGGTCGTATCGTATCTGACGCTCGATCAGATCGGCGGCGGGCAGGGGGCGCTCGCTGGTTTCGCTACCCTGAGCGCGCGACTGCCCGACCACTTCGACATGATCCTGACGCCCGAGAATAAGTTCTATAATGACTTGCCGGGCATTGCCGTGCTTGTCGGCGGCATGTGGATCGCCAACCTCAGCTATTGGGGGTTCAATCAGTACATCATCCAGCGTGCGCTTGCCGCCAAGAACCTGGGTGAAGCACAAAAGGGCGTTGTTTTCGCGGCCTATCTCAAACTGTTGATGCCGGTGATCATCGTACTGCCGGGCATTGCCGCAGTTGTCCTGGCGCCCGAACTCATGAAGCCCGATGAGGCCTATCCGACGATGATGCGGCTTCTACCGCCGGGTCTGCTCGGGCTCGTATTTGCCGCGCTTATCGCCGCGATCATTGCGTCGACAGCTTCCAAGATCAATTCGATCGCGACGATCTTCACGCTCGATCTCTACGCAAAGGCACGCGGCATACCGACACGTGGCGAAGACGGCGTCGGTGGGGAGGGACAAGAGAAGCATCTCGTCCTCGTCGGTCGGCTCGTGGCGGCGCTTGCCATTCTAATCGCCATCTTCGCCGCGCGACCGCTTATCGGGCAATCAGATCAGGCGTTCCAGTTCATCCAGGAATTCTCGGGGTTCTTCACGCCCGGCATCACCGTCATCTTCCTGCTCGGCCTCTTCTGGAAGCCTGCGACCGAGGCCGGTGCCATCGTTGCCGCGGTCACCTCGGTCGTATTGTCTGCGATCCTGAAGAGCGCCATTCCCGCGCCTTGGCTACCCGATGCAGCGAACCTGTTCCTGACTCCGTTCATGAACCGGATGCTCTTCGTGTTCCTCGTCAGCCTGGCGCTCGCCGTCATCGTTTCACTCGTCCGACCTGCACGAGTGGAACGCAACGTGGTCACGATGGAGGGCGTCAGCTTTGCCACCCCCATGGTTTTCAACGTCGGTGGGGCGGGTGTCATCCTGATCCTGGTCGCGCTGTATTGGACGTGGTGGTAGCTTCGGGATGACCGCGTTCACCGGACGCTTTCTGGCGAT
>JANMKS010000140.1:0-2625 GCA_031372155.1 Sphingomonas sp. | reverse complement strand
CGAACTCGGCCGTGAAACCAGACAGCGCCGATGGTACTACCGCTCAAGCGTTGGAAGAGTAGGACGTCGCCAGGCTTTGTAGCAGGCGCGGATATGTGTTCGTCGAGTGTTCTTTTGGAACCCATTCCAATGTTGAAAAGTGCCCCGGAGCGCTTGCTCCACAAGGCCGAATGGCCGCCCGAGCTTACGCGGAGGCGCTGCCAACTATATCGCGGGATGGAGCAGCCCGGTAGCTCGTCAGGCTCATAACCTGAAGGTCGCAGGTTCAAATCCTGCTCCCGCAACCAGTTTTCAGCCTTTCCGTTGGCTCGCGTGTCCTCGCATTATTGCGACCGCGCTGCCGATCACCACGGAGTCCTCGACGAAACCCGTCGATGCCTGGCTGAAGCGCGTCATCGACGCCATTCTAAAACCCCACCCTATGAACGACGCGGCGATTGCCGTCGCGGCACCGACTGCCGCACCGGCTAGGCGCTCGTCCTTACGTGCCAGCGCGGCGCCCGCGATCGCATTCGTGACAAAGCGCACGCCCAGTCCCACCGGGACGATGCGGTCGGGCGCAGTCTTCTGCTTGTCGCCTGCCATTTCTGCGACCGCCAGCGCCGACGCGCCTGCCACCACGACGGGATGCGCCAGGAAACGGGTCAATCCGTCTTCAACCCGCAACTCGCCGCGCGCTGCACCGATGCTTACGGCGGCGAGAGGTGTGAGAGCACGCTGTCCGCCGACAAGGCCCATCTGAAACGAAGCAAGCACGGGCATCTCCCTGTGGCCGGTTGATTGCCCTGAACGCGCGCAACAGCGCGATGGTGCCGTTCAGCCCGGTTCCACCACGAAAATTTCACCGTCCAGATCGACGATGTACAGATTTCCCGTCTGGTCGGTGCCGAAGCTCGCGATATTGCCGATCGCGCCTGCGTTGGGTGCGAACGCTGTTCGCCGCACGGTGAAGGCGCTCGACGCCAGTGTTTGCCCCTGCACCAACAGTGCAACCGGCGCCGACCAGATATTCGCGCTGACGAAGTCGCCAAAGAAATACTGTCCGCGCAGGCTTTCGACCGGCCC
The DNA here is from genome assembly GCA_031372155.1 of Sphingomonas sp. Lineage (GTDB taxonomy): Bacteria > Pseudomonadota > Alphaproteobacteria > Sphingomonadales > Sphingomonadaceae > Sphingomonas_O. The sequence goes on along the minus strand of JANMKS010000140.1, from coordinate 1,560 downwards.
GCGATAGACATATCCCCCCGTGACCGAATTGCCTTGCAGCGCACCCGTGCCGTGGAAATATTCGGCAACGGGCGGCGTAAACGCGCTGCTGTTCGCGCCGCCATTATAGGGTTGCGACCCCTCGCGCCGGTTCCAGCCGAAATTGAGCCCGTTCACCCCCGCGGGCACCAGGTCGATCTCCTCGACCGCATTCTGCCCGACGTCGCCCACGTACAAATTGCCCGTCGTCCGGTCGAAGCTGGCGCGGAACGGATTGCGCAGCCCGGTCATCCACACTTCGGGCGCGCCGCCTGTTGTTGCGAACGGGTTTCCTGCCGGAATCGCATAGTCGCGCGCCGCGTCGGCGGGGAAGCTGTCGCGCGACGGATCTATCCGCAACAGCTTGCCCAGCAGCGCATTGGGGTTCTGGCCGTTGCCGTCGGGGTCGCCGCCGCCGCCGCCATCGCCGACCCCCAGATACAAATTGCCGTCAGGTCCGAACTCTATCCACCCGCCGTTGTGATTGCTCTGCCCCGGATGCGGGATGCTGATGATGACGTTCGACGACGTCGGATCGAGCCGGTCGCGGTTGCCCGTAATGCTCGTGAAGCGCCGCACCTCGATCGTACCCGCAGGGTTCGTGACATAGGCATAGGCAACGCCGCTGGTCGCGAAGTCGGGCGCGAGCGCCAGGCCCAAGAGCCCGCGCTCGCTGTCGGTTGAAATCGACGCGGACACATCGAGGAACGGCGTTCCTGAAATTGCGCCGGTCGCAGGGTTGAGGATGCGGACCAGCCCCGCTTTCTCCACGACCAGGACGCGGCCCGAACTGTCGGGCAGCGCGGTCAGGAACAACGGTTGCGCGAAACCCGTCGCCACCCGCCGCACGCGGAACACGTCGTTGCCGGCGTTCGTCACGGTCACGCTCAAGTCGAGCGGCACCGTCGCCGTTCCGTCGGAAACCGTGATCTGCACCAGATAGACGTTGTTCGCGTCGGTGTCGGTCGGCGCTTCGAAATCGGGCGGCGCGGCAAACGACAGCGCTCCCGCCGGGGTCAGTGCGAACGCCGCCCGGTCCGCGCCGCCCGTGATCGCAAAGACAAGCGTATTGCCGTCCGGGTCGCTCGCGCTCGCGGTGTAGATCGCGCCGCTGACGTTCTCCGCAGTACTGACCGTGGCGGCGGAGGTGAACGCGGGCGGGCGATTGCCTTGCGACGGCGGCGGAGGCGGCCCACTCCCTCCGCTGTCGCCGCCGCACGACGCGAGCAGCACACAGATCACCGGCAAGGAACATGCGAGACGAGCGGTACGCATCCAGACGGCCTCCATCACAGCCCCGGAACACAGGATGGCGCGGCTTTGGTTAACGGGCAAGCTGGAAGGATGGTTGCCCGCGGCTTAGGCTCGCTGCTCGCCGTGCGATTCGACCGCATGGGCAACAGGAGGACAACGTTTGAGCGATTTCGCAACGATCCGGACAGAGGTGAGCGACGGCATCTTCACGCTGACGCTTGATCGCCCCGACCGCATGAACGCGTTCACCCCGCAGATGATGGCCGAAATGATCGCGGCATTCGACAT
>JANMKS010000114.1:0-5193 GCA_031372155.1 Sphingomonas sp. | reverse complement strand
CGCGCGACGGCCTCTGCGGAGAACGTTTCGATGCCGTCATTTCCTGTCTGGCGTCACGCACGGGTGTGTCTACTGACGCCTGGGCAATCGATTACCGGGCGAACCTCCACGCCCTCGCCGCTGCCCGCGCGCATGATGTCGAGCATTTCGTCCTGCTTTCGGCGATCTGCGTGCAAAAGCCGCTACTGGCGTTTCAGCATGCCAAACTCGCATTCGAAGCCGCGCTAGCCGGTTCAGACATGCGCTATTCGATCGTCCGGCCAACGGCGTTCTTCAAGTCGCTGTCAGGTCAGGTCAACCGCGTGAAGAACGGCAAGCCCTTCCTGATATTTGGCGATGGCGCGTTGACCGCCTGCAAGCCGATCAGCGACCACGACCTCGGGAATTATCTGGTCCAGTGCCTCGATGATCCGGCATGCTGGAACCGCGTTCTGCCGATCGGCGGTCCCGGTGATGCGATCACCCCGCGCCAGCAAGGCGAGGCGCTCTTTGCGCTGCTGGGCAAGCCGCCACGCTTTCGCCGCGTGCCCGTGGCGTTGCTCGATGGCATCGTTGTGCTTTTGGGGACGCTCGGGCGGTTCATCCCCGCGCTGGCTGCAAAGGCCGAGCTTGCACGTATCGGCCGCTATTATGCCACCGAATCGATGCTCGTGCTCGATCCTGTAACCGGCAGGTACGATGCCGATGCCACACCGTCCGCCGGGTCCGAAACGCTGGAGGATCACTACCGCCAGATGCTGACCGGACAAACAACGGTCGAACGCGGCGATCACGCCATCTTTTGACCGCGTGCAACGGTTAGTAAGTCCGCCCGATCAGGACGCTTTCTACGGCAGGCTCCCCGGTGAATAGGCATGTCATGCCGTCGGCCGGTCCCACGGTATTGCGAACGGTCAGCTTCAACGCCTTCAAGCGATTTACGATTTCGAATAGGGTGTCGCCCGTCGGTCGTGACCAAGCCACCGAAACCCAACCCTTCACATCATCCTCGCCGCCACGGAAATGCGCTTCCAACTCTGCCCACGAGGTCACCGGTTTGATCGCTGCATCGCGCCGCGCCGTCGCCTCGCCCAGCAATCCGGCCTGAATGTCTTCGAGCAACCCGGGCACCTGCGTCGAAAAGTCTTCGCGCGACAGCACTGCTGTCGCCAGCTTGCCGCCATCGCCATAGAGCGCATCGCGCCGGATCATCGAGACAGTGCCCGCCGCCATGTCGCGGCCACCGACTTCGACAATCAAAGGGGCGCCCTTCTTCACCCAGTTCCAGCGTTTCGTGCTCGCCTTGGTCGCCTTCAAGTCGAGCAGCACGCGCGCAGGCTCGCCCAGCGCCGATGCGCCCCTCAAGCCCGACGCAACTGTGCGGCAGTAAGCGATCAGTGCATCGTCCTCGGGCGCATCGCGCAGCATGGGCACGATCACCACTTGCCACGGCGCGATCGCGGGCGGCAGGCGCAGACCGTCGTCGTCGCCATGCGTCATGATAACGCCGCCAATCATCCGGGTGCTGACTCCCCAGCTCGTCGTCCACGCATATTCGTGCTCGCCGTTTGCCGCCTGGAACCGGATGTTTTGTGCCTTGGCGAACCCCTGCCCCAGCAGATGCGACGTGCCCGCCTGCAATGCCTTTCCGTCCTGCATCATTGCCTCGATGCTGTACGTCGCCTCGGCACCCGGAAAGCGCTCATGCTCGGGCTTCTCGCCCGCGACACACGGCATCGCCAGGCAGGTTTCGGCGAACTCGCGATAGACCTCGAGCATCTTCAGCGTCTCTTCGACAGCCTCTTCGCGCGTCGCGTGCGCGGTATGCCCCTCCTGCCACAGGAACTCGCTCGTGCGCAGGAACATCCGCGTCCGCATTTCCCACCGGACGACATTGGCCCATTGGTTGATGAGCACCGGCAAATCGCGCCACGATTGCACCCACCGCGCCATTGCCGCGCCGATAACGGTCTCGGACGTCGGCCGCACGATCAGCGGCTCCTCGAGCTTTGCCGAAGGATCGGGAACCAGCCCGCCTTTGCCGTCCGAAATCAGCCGGTGGTGCGTGACGACCGCCATCTCCTTGGCGAACCCCTCGACATGGTCGGCCTCTTTCTCGAAATACGAAAGCGGGATGAAGATCGGGAAATAGCAGTTCTCGTGCCCGGTATCCTTGATCCGCTGGTCGAGCAGCTTCTGGATGCGCTCCCAGATGCCATAGCCCCAGGGACGGATGACCATGCACCCGCGCACGCCCGAATCCTCGGCCATGTCGGCTTCCGAAATGACGGCTTGATACCAGGCGGCAAAATCTGCCGCGCGCGTGACGGGGAGTGCGTGTTTCATGGCTCGCGCTTTGCCGGTTGGCGCGGGCCTTTGTCCAGCACTACAGGCGGGTGGTGACGTCGACCGACCGCCCCCTCGCCGCCATCGGCATCCGCGTTGCCGCCACCCTGTTGCTGTCGATCATGTTCGCGCTGGCAAAGGTCGCGCAGGACCGCGGCGTCAACCTCGTCGAAATCCTGTTTTTCCGACAGGCGATTGCTGTGCTGCCGGTCCTTGCGCTCGTCATGGCCGGGCCGGGCATTGCATCGCTCCGAACGCGCAAGCCCTTGCTCCACTTGTCGCGCTCTGCAGTCGGCCTCACGGGAATGACGCTCAACTTCGCCACGGTCGCAATACTGCCGCTCGCCGAAACGCAAACTCTCTGGTTCACGACGCCATTGTTCGCGACGATTCTGTCGGCGCTTGTCCTGCGTGAAGTCGTCGGCATTCACCGCTGGAGCGCGGTCGCGTTCGGCTTCATCGGCGTGCTTATCGTCGTGCAACCGCAATCGGGACATCTGCCGCTGTTCGGTGCGAGCATCGGCCTCGCCGCCGGGCTGGTGACGGCATTCGTCACGATCCTGCTGCGACAGCTTGGGCGAACCGAACCCCCGTTGACGACGGTGTTCTGGTTCGGAACCATGTCCGCGATCCCCCTCGGCATCGCGCTGCCGTGGTTTGCACAAGCCCATGACTCCGCGACCTGGGCGCTATTGCTGGCGATGGGCGTCGTCGGCGGCCTCGGTCAGATCGCGCTCACCTACTCGCTACAGCTCGCACCCGTTTCGGTCGTCGCGCCGGTCGATTACACCAGCCTCATTTGGTCGACACTGCTCGGCTTTGCCGTGTTCGGCGCGCTGCCGACTCCCTGGACCTGGATCGGCGCGCCGCTCATTGTAGCGAGCGGGCTCTATATCGTCTGGCGCGAGCATCGGTTACGACAGGCGCGAACAGTCGTGGTCGAGGAATAGGCGTCGGCGCGACCGGATAAACACATGACTTTGGGGGGATGAAATGAAGATCGAAGACAACAGCGCAAAGGTCGCCTTCCCTCCCCCTCTCGTTTTTGTCGGCTTCCTGCTACTCGGGTTCGTGATTGACCGCATTGCGGGCCTCGACGGCCTGCCAATTTCGCGCTCGCTGCTGATTTTTGCGGGAGCGGCGTTTATCGGCCTCGGGATCGCACTCATCTTCGGTGCGGTCGGGCTATTTCGCCGCACGGGGACGCCGCCCGAACCGTGGCGCGAAGTGACGGCAATCGTCACGACCGGCATCTATCGCGCCACCCGGAATCACATGTACTTAGGCATGGCCGCAGTCACGCTTGGCCTGGCATTGGTCTGTAACAGCATCGGCGCACTCATCCTGCTTCCGCTGAGCATTATTGCCATCCAGACTCAGGTGATCTCCCGCGAGGAGAATTATATGCGTGGACGTTTCGGCGAGACCTATGCCGCCTATTGCAAACAAGTCCGTCGCTGGATTTAGCGTCAATCGTCCGTGACGTGCCCTACCGCGCCGCCTTTGTGACCGCCCGCGACCGTGGCTCGCGGAACGCCAGCCAAGCAAACAGCCCGATCGGCCCCGCCATCAACGTTGCGAACAGGAACGGCAGCTGCACTATCCGCCCGTAATTCTTGTTGTCCGCGTCCCTCGCAATCCACAAACCAACGAACAGATCGAACGCAAGGAAATGCGTCCACGCAATCGTGACCCCGCCATCGCTCGCCAGCAACGCACGGATACCGCTGACGCTATAGGCAAACGCGGGCTCCGGCCCCCCGCGGACCGGATCGACAAACCCGCCGGTAAGCGAGACGAACATTGCCACATAGGCCAGGCATAACAGCGCAACCCCGCCATACAGGACGAGCGACATCACGAACGGACGTCGCGGTGCAAATGCGAGCAACAGCCAACCGACCATCGCTACTCCATTGGTTGCCGAAAAGATCGCCTGCCAGCTCACTCGGCTGCGACCGCCAGCGCGGGCTCCTTCCACACCAGCACAGGCTTGCGCGCCGCCAGCGTTTCGTCGAGGCGACGTCGCGGTGCGAAATGCGGTGCCGACTTCAGCGCCGGATCGCCCGCCTTCGCGCGCTCGGCAACCGAACGCAGCGCAACTATGAACTCGTCAATCGTGGCTTTCGATTCGGTCTCCGTCGGTTCGACCAGCATCGCACCGTGCACCACCAGCGGGAAATAGACCGTCATCGGATGAAATCCCTCGTCGATCAGCCCCTTGGCAATGTCGAGCGTCGAGAATCCCTCCGCCATTCCGTCATCGCTGAAAAGCGCCTCGTGCATACACGGCCCACTCCCGGCGAACGGCGCATCGAGCGTATTTTCCAGACTCCGCAGGATGTAGTTTGCGTTCAGCACCGCGTCGCCCGACACTTGCCGCAGGCCGTCTGCGCCGTGGCTCATGATATAGGACAGCGCGCGCGTAAACATCCCCATCTGACCGTGGAACGCCACCATCCGCCCGAACGACGACGCATGATGATCGCCCGCCGTCTCCTCCTCGATCAGCTCGTACACCTCGCCCTTCTTGTCGACGAACGGCAACGGCGCAAACGGGCTCAGTGCTTCGGAAAACACGACCGGCCCCGATCCTGGCCCGCCGCCGCCATGCGGCGTGCTGAACGTTTTGTGGAGATTGATGTGCATGGCATCGACGCCCAGGTCGCCGGGGCAGACCCGACCGACGATCGCGTTGAAGTTTGCGCCGTCGCAATAAACGAACCCGCCCGCCGCATGGACGTCATCGGAAATAGTTTTCAGGTCGCGCTCAAACAGGCCACACGTATTGGGGTTGGTAATCATGACCCCAGCCACTTCGGGCCCGAGCTTTGCGATGAGCGCTTCGGTATCAACCCGCCCGTCGGC